>CAZOYL010000129.1:0-7508 GCA_964584035.1 uncultured Gemmatimonadota bacterium
GCCGGCCTCCCAGGCCTCGCTGAGCGGCCTCAAGATCGGCATCGATCCCGGCCATGGGGGCTCCGAGCCGGGGGCGGTGGGGCCTACCGGGCTGACCGAGAAGGAGGTCAATCTGCACACCTCCCTCTTTCTGCGCGATTACGTCCAGGCCGACGGGGCCACAGCTTATCTGACCAGGACCACCGACGTCACTGTGTCGCTCTCCGACCGCTCCAGCTACTTCAACTCCCACTCGGTGGACCGGGCCATCTCGGTGCACCACAACGGCTCCACCAACCACAGCGCCAACTATACCGGCGTCCACGTGTATCTCGGCATGGGTGACAGCAGCTCAGGGGACCTGGCCTACGACGTGGTCCATCGCCTGGAGGATCACCTCCATATCGGCTTTGTCTCCACCAATTGCTCCCGCGAGGGGGTCCACGAGGACGATTTCCACATGGTCCGCGTGCCGACCATGCCGGCCGTCCTGACCGAATGCTCCTTCATGAGCAACTGGGCCGAGGAATACCGCCTGTACGGCCTCAACTACCATCTCCTGACGAGCTGGGACATCTACGCCGGGCTCTGCAATCACTACAGCAGCACCTATCCGGGCACGCCGGCCAACCTGCGGGTGATCAACTCGGCCGGCGACCTGACCGTCTCCTGGTCGGTCGCCTCAGGGGCCACGGGCTACCGCGTCTACCGCGGCACCGACGGGCAGGAGTTCCCATCCGACACCCTGCTGACCGGCACAACGGTGACCTTCACCGACATCACCCCCGGAGTGACCACCTACTTTCAGGTTGCCGCCGTCAACGGCACCTCTCCGCGCAGCGAGGGCTTCCCCAGCGAGGTGCTGGGCGCCCGTGTATCAGGCGGCGCCACCGGGGTGCTGGTAGTCAACGGCGTGGACCGGCAGCACGAGGAGGGCGGCAACACGCGTAACTTCATCATCCGTCACGGCGGCTCCCTGGCCAACCTGGGCTATGCCTTCGACTCGGCCAGCAACGAGGCCGTGGCCGGCGGGGCGGTCAGCCTGACCGGCTACCAGGTGGTGGATTGGATGCTGGGCCAGGAATCCACCGCCGACGAGACCTTCAGCTCGACGGAGCAGGGCATGGTGCAGAGCTTTCTCAATGCCGGGGGCAAGCTGTTCGTCTCCGGGGCCGAAATCGGCTGGGACCTGGACCACTATGGCACCAGCGCCGATCAGGCCTTTTACAATAACTATCTTAAGGCCGACTATGCCGCCGACGACGCCGGGGTCTATGCCGTCAGCGGCGCGGCCGGAACGGCCTTCGACGGTCTTGGCGGGATCGGCTACGACGACGGCACCCACGGGCCGTACGATGTGGCTTACCCCGACGTCATCAACGCCGTGGCCGGCGGCCAGGCGGACATGACCTACGACGGGACCGGCTACAACGCCGGTGTGCAGTACTCCGGCACCTTCAAGGTGGTCAACTTAGCCTTCCCGTTTGAAGCCCTGCTGGCCCAGGCCGACCGGGACACGGTCATGGCCCGGGCGATGAATTTCTTCGCCGTGACCGGCGACACCATCATCGAGGCCATCGTGGACAACAGCGACGCCGGCTGCGACACGGTCTGCGCCTGGAGCGTCAGCACCTGGGGCAGCATCTACGGCCCGGACAAGTTCTGGACCTACCTGGGTGACGGCAGCTGCACGGCCACCTGGACGGCGGCCATCGACTCTCCCGCCTATTATCAAGTGTACTTCTGGGTCAACAACGGCGCTTACGCCGACGAAGCGCACTATACCATCCAGCATGCCCAGGGCAGCACCGACACTGTCGCCAGCCAGTACAACGCCGGTGACGGCTGGCACGAGCTGGGCATCTTCCCGTTCATCGGCTCCGCCACGGTGACAGTCAGCAATGAATCCACCGCCACCCAGGGCAGCTCGGTGGTGGCCGACGCGGTTCGCTTCCTGTTCCACCACGTCCTGCCGCCGGACGAGACGCCGCCGGCCACGGTAGATGACCTGAAGGCCGCCCTGTCCCTGAGCGACATCGCCCTGTCCTGGTCGGCGGTCACGGCCGACACCGCCGGATCACCGGAGAGCGTTTCCCGCTATATCATCTACCGCTCTGTTGATCCCGCCGGCAGCGGGGATTCCATCGCCGGGGCGACCGGAAGCCCCTATCTCGACGCCGGGGCCGCCGGCGATACGTTAACGAGCTATTTCTATCTCGTCCGGGCCGTGGATGGTTCCGGCAACCGGTCCGAGCTTTCCAACCGGGTCGGCGAGTTCGACGCCGTCCTGCGCACCAGTCCATAACCTGAAGAGATCATCCTCTCTGTCGAAGAAGGAGGACCGTGTCTGTGAACAGACCAACGATCATTGCGGGCATCATCGGCCTGGCTGCCATGATGGCCTGGAGCGGCGGGGCCACGGCGCTGGAGGCCTATCGCGCTCAGGAAGTGCTGTTTGCGCCCTGGGGCGGCGATCCGGGGCAGCTCGGCCTGCTGGAGCAGGCCGAGGGCGTCGGCCCCCAGAGCCTGTGCACAGATGAGGATGGAAATATCTATATACTGGACCTGGTCAACCGCCGAGTGCAGATCTTCTCGCCGCAGGGTCAGTATATCCGCCAGACGGCCTGCGGCATCCTGGCCCACGACCTGCGCCTGGGCCCGGACGGCGAAATGTACCTGCTGGCCCCCTACCACGGCCTGGTGGAGAAGTACGATGCCGCCGGAAGCCTGCTGACCGGCTGGCCCATCTCCCCGGACATCTGGCTGATCGACGGCCTGCATATCCTGGGCGACCGGATCGTCCTGCGCACGGCCCTGCAGACCGAGTACACCGTGGCCGAGCAGGGCCGGGCCCTGGAGCCCAAGCAACAGCTCGGGGCGGCCCGAAGCGGCCTGGGCGGACGAGTATCCGGCCGGAGGTACGGCACCCGGTGGATCGGCGATCATGCCGGGTCGCTCCAGATCCTGGATGACGGCGGCCAGCCGGTCCGGGAGATCGAGGTGACCACCGTCGAGGAGCTGGGCTCCCTGGTCTATATCGGGGAGGACGGAGCCGGGAACACCTACCTTCGGGCCGAGCTCCTGGGGGGCCCCCGGGTGGACCGCCTGAAGATCTTCAAGTACAATCCCGGGGGCGAACTGCTGGCCGAGTTCAGCCTGCCGGCCGGCGATATCACCTTCATCTACCGCAACCTCTATCTGTCTCCCGGGGGCGAACTCTACCAGCTGCTCACCGAGCCCGACGGGGCCCGGGTGCTGCGCTGGACGGCGGCCGCCGGGGCCGGGGAGGGCCGCTGAGATGAGAACCCACCTGACGCTTGCGCTGATCCTGGCCATCCTGACGATCCCGCTCACCGGCCGGGCACAGACCCGAACCGATATGATCGCCAACGCCATTCCCTACCGGGACGTCTACTGGGAGTGCGACACGACCAACATCAATCATCCGGAATACACCATGGGCGGCTGTTCGCCCTGCGACTTCGCGCCGGGCTGGTATTACGGCGAGGCATACAGTTACGGCGGCGAGGACACCTACACCGAGTTCGCCGCCCGCATCCTGGCCGGCGACGGAGCCGGCTCGCACTACTGCCACTATGACTACTGGGGCGGCACGCCCGAGTGGGCCACCGGCATCGACTGCTCGGCCTTCGTATCGGAATGCTGGGAGATCTCCCGGCAGAGCACCTACACCCTGCCCTGGTGGTCCTACGCCATCCCCCATGGGCGGCTGCAGTCCGGCGATATCCTCAACGTCCCTTACAGCCATGTGCGGCTCTATGATGAGCGGGCCATCGACGGCCGGCCCATCGTCTACGAGGCCTCCGGCAGCGCCGCCAAGGTCGTCCACCGGGTGGTCGACTGGGGCGGCTATCAGCCCCGGGTAAAGCACGAGCTGTGGGTCTACCCGCCGCTGGTCTATGCCCAGAACGTGGGCGGCGGCCAGATCCGGCTGTCCTGGGCCGAGAACACCGTGGCGCCGTACTTCACCTATTATCACAGCCTGGATGGGGTCACCTTCGCCGACAGCGCCACCACCACCGACACCGCGGTGGTCTTCACCGGCCTGGCCCCGGAGATGCCCCACTATTTCAAGGTCTCCTTCCCGGAGACGACCGACGCGACGGCCAGCAGCGAGGTGGTGGCCGCCAAGGCCTCGGCGAAGTCCGCCAATCTTCTGGTGGTCAACGGCTTCGATCGCCTCACGGAGGACAACACGGGCGACTTCGTCCGCCAGCACGCCGAGGCCATCTTCAACGCCGGATACGCCTTCGATGCCTGCAGCAACGAGCTGGTGGCCGGCGACATCGTCGACCTGAACGATTATCAGGCGGTGGTCTGGATCCTGGGAGTGGAATCCACCGAGGACGAGACCTTCAGCCAGGCCGAGCAGCTGAAGGTGGAAGGCTATCTGGAGAACGGCGGCCAGCTGTTCGTCACCGGAGCCGAGATCGGCTGGGACCTGGTGGCCATGGGCAATGAAAACAACGAGTGGGATAACGGCAGTCCCAACGACACTCCCTTCTATCAGGATTACCTCAAGACCACCTACGTGGGCGACGATGCCGGCGTCTACGCCGTCTCCGGCGTGACCGGGACCATTTTCGAGGGCCTCTCGGGGATCACCTTCGACGACGGCGACCACGGCACCTACGACGTCAATTATCCCGACCGGGTCAGCTCCCGGGGCGGCAGCGTCGTGTGCCTGTCCTACGACGGGACCAGCTCCAAGGCGGCCATTCAGTACGAGGGCCTGTTCGGCTCCGGCTCCACGGCCGGCCGGCTGGTCCATATGGGTTTCCCCTTCGAGACCGTCTACCCCTCAGCCTCCCGCGACAGCCTCATGGCCCGGGTGCTGGAGTTCTTCTCGCTGCCGGCCGACACCGTCATCCAGCTGATCGTGGACAACGTCGACCCCGGCTGCCAGGCGGTGGGCGACTGGTTCGTCAGCACCTGGGGAGACAATTACGGCGACGATAAGCTGTACAACAATCTTTCCGGCACGGGCGACGAGCACGTCACCTGGAGCACGGCCCTGCCGGTTCCAGGCACCTATGCCGTCTATTTCTGGGTCAACGACGCCGACTACGCCGATACGGCCCGATATACCATCTATGATCTCGATGGACCCACTCTGGTCACCGCCAGCCAGAATTTTGCCGGCGACGGCTGGCATCACATCAGCCAGTTCTCCTTCGGCGATAGTGCCGCCGTGCGGGTGACCAACGATTACACCGGCGGAACCGCCGTGGTAGCCGACGCCATCCGCTTTCTGTGCCTGGGGGCCGACCAGGTCCCGCCGGGTGCGGTGGCCGACCTGAGCCCCCATCTGATCGAGCAGGACGTCCGGCTGCAGTGGTCTCCGGTGAGCCTGGACACGGCCGGAGCCAAGGAGGGCATCTCCCATTACGTCGTCTACCGCAACACCGATCCGGGCTTCGGGGCCGATCCGTCCGATTCCCTGGCCGGGGTCGCCGAGACGCACTATGACGACGCCGGCGCGGCCGGCCTGGCGGGAACAGACTATTTCTACATCGTCCGGGCCGTGGATTACGCCGGTCTGAAGTCGGAGAATTCGGCCACCGTGGGCGAGTTCGATGTCGAGCTGGGATCCAGTAAATAATAAACCGTGTCCGCGTTCATCGTTCCTGTTGGCAATTCAAACAGTTCATACACGACAACCTCACCATCCAACAAGGAGCAGGATCATGAGGTTCACGATGCTCGCCGCCATCATGGCGGTTCTTCTGCTGGCCATTCCAGCTCTCGCCGAGCAAGCGGTGAAACTGGAGGCCATCCAACAGATCAAGACCACAGATCTGGACATCCTGACAGCCGTCTGGTCGCCTGATGGCAGCGTCCTGGCCCTGACCGAGGCCAAACACGCCGGCATCTACCTGATGGATCCCGCCACCGGCCAGATCACCACCGTCACCGACGAGGCCCAGGCCGGCTATCGCTTCGCCTGGTCGCCCGACGGCCGGCAGATCGCCTATAAAGCCCTGGTGGACGCGGAGATCATGACCAAAACGGTCAAGCTGGCCGACCTGGAAAGCGGCCGGACCCGGCAGATCAGCGCTGTATCAAATGATGTCGGCGTGCCCGCCTGGTTCCCGGACGGCCGCCTTGGATACACCTACGAGGGCCGGTTTCTCATCGTGGATCGCTCGGGAACGATCCTGGAGACCATCGCCGACATCGGCAGCAACGTAACCGCGGTCTCATCCGACGGCCACTGGCTGCTGTACAACGATCGTGACGACCGTCTGTGGGCCTGTCACCTGATCGACGGCGAGCGGTTCCAGGCCACCCCGGACGGGGGTCGTTTTTTCAATCCGGTCTGGTCACCCACCGAACCGGTGGCCGTGGTCAACGAGCTGGGCGGCCCCTTCTACCTGCTGGACTTCGTCGCCGGCAGCCTGACCCCTCTGGACGATGGCAATCACTACGCCTGGTCGCCCGACGGCCAGCGGATCATCTACGACATCACCGAGGACGACGGCCACACCATCACGGCAGCCGACATCTACACCATCCAACGCAACGGAACGGGCCGGACGGCCCTGACGGCCACCGGCGAGGCTCTGGAGATGTATCCCTCCTGGTCGGCGACGGACCGCATCGCCTTCAGCCAGCCCGACGGTGAGACCTTCACCGCCCGGCTGGCAATCCAGTGACCCATGCGGCGAGAAAACGATCCCGTGAACGTCTACCGGAGGTGAACCTCTGATGAGCATGCTGCGAAAGAAACAGTTGGCCCTCGCCGCCGCGGTCCTTTTCCTGATCACCCTGGGCTCATCCGCTGCCCGGGGAGTCACCGTCTGCCTGGCCCCCGGCCACGGCGGAACCGATCCCGGCGCCACGGGCATCTATTACCAGGAAAAAGCGGCCAACCTGGACGTCGGCCTGGAGACCCGTGACTACCTGGAGCTGGTCAGCGGGGTGGTGGTGGGCATGATCCGGACCACCGACGTCACGGTCAGCCTGGCCGACCGCTGCGCCTTCGCCAACAGCGGAGGATACGACCGCTTCATAAGCCAGCACCATAACGCCTTCGACACCACCGTGCAGGGCACCGAGACCTTCTGCCATACCGACTCCCTAGGCGGCCCGTCCCAGGACCTGCGCGACGAGGTCCAGCCGGAGATCATCTGGGCCTTCGGCTACAACGACCGGGGCGTCAAGACGGCCGACTTTTACGTTCTGCGCAATACCAACATGCCCTCCATCCTGGCCGAGGCTTCGTTCATCGACTATCACGACGGCTACGACGAGTCGGAGCGCTTCCTGACCAATTGGAACGACCACGTCGGGCGGGAGGCCTATGCGTACTGCAAGGGCTTCTGCGACCACCTGAGCCTGACTCCGCCGCCTTACTCCGGCGCCTATAGCGCCACCTTCCAGGCCGCATCGCATCCCGACACCATGGTCTCGGGCGCCACGGCCGCCGCCTGGGTGGAGTATCTCAACACCGGCGCCTCCTGGACCACCGACTCCACCCGGCTGGGGACCACCGTTCCCCGCAACCG
>CAZOYL010000130.1:0-7393 GCA_964584035.1 uncultured Gemmatimonadota bacterium
GATGCGCTTCGGCGGGGCCCAGGTCGACGGCCTCGATCTTGGCCAGGGCGCTGGCCCGGGCGATGGTGACCGCCAGGTCGGTAACCCGGTCCACCTCCTCGGGGCTCAACAGGTGGCTGCTGGCGAAACCCCAGGCCCCGTCGGCGATCACCCGGACCCCGAAACCCATGGTGCTGTCCAGCGACATCTCCTGCACGGCCCCGTTCTTGACCGAGATGTCCTGACGCTCCCGTTTCACGATACGGATATCGGCGTAACCGGCCCCCTTGGTCTGGGCCAGGTTGAGCGCCCGGTCGGTGAGCTCTTTCATGTTTGTCTCCTATGAAATAAAATTGAACGTTATTAAATTGCAGAATTCCCAGCCGCTTATTCCCCACCCATGCCTTTCGGGATTTTTCTCTAGAACTCGGTCGTGCCCGTGAATCGAAACTTCTGAATTCTGGCCGCCGGAACGCAGGTGGCGAAGTTCTCCCAATCGGCCTTGATCAGCTTCAGCTCCCGGCCCAGCATGTCCACGTTTTCGAAAGCCCCCAGGATGCTCTGGGTGAACCGCAGGTTCTTCAGCGGCCTGGTGATCCGTCCCTTCTCGATCAGGAAGGTGCCGTCGCGGGTCATGCCGGTCAGGACGGTCTTGATCGGATGCACCGGGTTGGTGTAGTGAAATCGGGTCACCCAGATGCCGTGTTCGGTAGCCGCCAGCATCTCTTCCTTGGTGGCCTGACCGGGCGCCATGAACAGGTTCATAGGATAGGGACCCCAGGAGTTGGGTGCCGGCAGGCTATGGCCGGTGGAGGTTTTGCCCTTCTCCCGCCCGGCAGTGAAGGAGTCGTAGACCACCCCTTTGGCGATGCCCTTCTCGATCAGCATCACCTTCTGCTTGGGGACTCCCTCGTAGTCGAACGGCAGCATCAGCCCTCGCGGGTCGTGACCATCGTCCCAGATGGTGATCGGCTCGCCGGTGATCTTCTGGCCCAGGCGGTCGTTCATGAAGCTGCGTCCCTCCTGGAGCGAGAGGGCGTCGAAACCCAGGTATCCCAGCGTGTCGACCATGTCGGCGACGGCGTTCTCCTCTAAAATGACGGTATATTCTCCCGGCTTCAGGTCGATCGGATTTTTACTTTTCAGGGCCTTATCGACGGCCACCCGGCCCACGGCCTCCGGATCCAGCCCGGTCACGTCCATGGCGTCCGCCGAGGCGTACCCGGAGCTGTCCGGGCCCATGATGACGGTGACGATGTGGGCGACAGTCCCCCGGTGGTAAGCCGAGACGCCCAGCGAGTTGACCGCCATGAGTTCATCAACGGCCGTCGAGAAGGCGCCGGCCGCCTTCAGCCCATTGTCCTTGGAGAGAGAACAGATGGCTGCCGCACCTCTGGCCCTGGTCTCGGGAGCGCAGGAGGCCGTTGATTCGAAGTAGGCCTGCGACGGCTCGATCGCCTGCGGCCCGGGCAGGGAGCCGAATTCAGGATTGTCCTGCTGGAAACGGGCCACGGTCTGGGCCGATTCCACCACCTGGCGCAGGGCCTCGTCGCCCAGATCGTTTCCCGAGGCCACGCCGCTCTTCCTGCCGAACACGCAGCGCACCCGGACGGTCACGTTCGTCTCGGAGACGTTCTGGTGGATGGTGTTGACGGCAAAACGCGTCAGCTGCTCGTCCTTGCCGAAGACCAGCACCTCGGTCTGGTCGGCTTTGGAGAAACCGAGCACCTTCCGGGCGATGGCGTGCATCTTTTCTTTTCCCAGCACGGCAGGCTCCTTTGCCAGAGGTTGATTGAATACAAAAGGTCGGTTTTTAGGGCCAATATCTTTATGGCTGTTATCTCTATGGCCGATATCGCTGTCCCGCGTTCAACTGCAGAAACTCCGGATTGTATCGCCGGATCTTGTCGTGCTCCAGCCTGGCCGCGGCGGTATCGCCCCGGGCCAGGTAAAGCGCTTTCAGGATATAATGAGACAGCACGCAGTAATCGTCCATGCCGACGGCCTTCCTGGCGAACCGTTCGGCCTCCTCGGGATTTTCCATCAGAAAGTGGAGCGAGGCCATTCTGTCGTAGGCCCAGGAAAAATCCGGCGGGCCGATGGCGATGATCTCCTCCGTCTTTTCAGCCGCCAGGGTCAGCAGTCCCCTGGATTCCAGGCTCATGGCCTGGTTGAACAGATTGGCGAAGGCAGCGTCGGGAAAGAGGCGGTTTTCAGCCGGATCGCCGGGTTTGCGGCGGAACACCACCTGAAGTAAGTCGCCGCGCGGCAGGTAGTAGGGATAATAGTGATCCCGGAAGTCCGAGTAGAGCAGCAGGGCTCTTTCGGCCGGGGCGCTGGGCTTCATGCCGGTGGAGAAAATGATCACATCGGGATCGCGGGACAGCAGATAGCGGCCGTTGTAGTTTCTCTCTTTCCAGGGAGAGGCGATGCCGGGAATTTCCTCGGGGTGCTTGGCGATGACCGGATCGGTCAATCCCAGCATGTCGATGACGGTCGCCTCGCTGTAATACGAGAGGGCTCCGATGGTGCTGGCGGCCATGGTGAAGCGGCCGTCGAACAGGGCATTCAGCTCTGCGGCCATGACGGCCATTTTGCGTCCCAGTCCGATCTCGGCCCGGCGGACCGTCAGCAGCCACGGTCGCGGCAGGAAAAAGGTCATCGCCAGCAGGATTGCCAGGATGGCGGCGGGCAACAACCGGCGCAGCGGCCCCGCTGTGACAGCCGAACGAAGCCTGATCAGGCTCCATCCTACAAATAAGTATAGAAAAGGAAGCACGGGCAAGAAAAATCTGTGCCCCTGGAGCACGTCGCCGCCGATCAGGATCACGGCCAGCGAGTAGATCCAGATCATCAGGAGGGCCAGCCGGCGGACCCGTGTCGAATCCTCTCTCCCGGCGGGTATTCTTCTCCATCCGATCAGGGTCAGGAGATACAGCCCGCCCCACAGCCCGTAATGCCTTAAAAAACGCCAGAAGTAATCCAGACCGCTGCGGACGTATTCCCAAGAGAAACCGGTCTTGGCATAGAAGGGATTGGGCAGCAGGTTGCCGTAATAAGCGACCTTGAAGATGAGATAGGGCGATAACAGAACAGCATAGGCGGCTGCGAACCGCAGTCCGTTCTTGAGGCCGTTCCTTCTGAACAGCACCTTATCAAGCAAGAAGACGGCGAAGACCAGCGCCCCCTCCGGGCGCACCAGGGTGGCCAGGGCGGCGAAGGGGACCATCAGCCGTTCCCGGGTGAGATAGAAATAGGCTGCGGCCAGGATCAGCGGGATGAACAGGCCGCTTTCCAGGCCGCTGATACTCCAGTAGGCGAAGGCGCCGTTGGCCGCCATCAGGAGGGGCGGCGCCAGAGCCAGCCAGGCGGCCGGCCCGGTCCGGGCCTTTCCTTTCTTCTGACCTTCCGAGTTTTCCTGATCTTCCTTGCGTCTCTCTCTTTCTCGATCTTCCGCCCGTTTCCAGTCGATCCCTTCCCCCCGAAGCAGGATCCGGGTGATCCGATACAGCAGCAGCAGCGAGAGACAGCCGCCAGCCAGACCCAGGATCTTGGAAGCCGCCACGGTGTTCATCCCCAGGATGGTGAACACCGCCAGGAGGATGATCCACAGAAAGTTCGTGTAGCCCTCCACCCGCTCACCCGGGTTGAAGACCAGGCCCCGGCCGCCGACCAGGTTTTTAACGTAGCGGTAGGAGATGAAGGCGTCATCCTGGATGAAATTGCAGCTCACGGCGTGAAGGAGAAAGATGATCAGGATGATCAGGAGAACGGCGCCGATCTTCTTATTCATCCTCTTCCCCTGACGATTGGCCTCGGCCCGCGCGATAGACCAGCAGCTCAACGCCGCACAGCAGCAGCAGAAACAGGACCAGCCCCAGCAGGATCAGGTAGCCCCTCAGGGGAATATAGATCCGGTCGCCGATCAGCAGGGAGACCAGTGCCAGGGCGGCGAACAGATTGATCAACAGGGCGCCGCCCAGCCCCAGTCCATCCGCCGTCCCGGAGCGCCTCTCCGTTCCCAGGAACAGTGCGATGCCGATGCCGATGAGAACGCCCCCCAGGACGATGGCATAGAAGGGGGGTGTTTCCACCGGCAGTCCAAGCAGGTCAACGACCTTCAGCGGAAAGAAGACCAGGAAGAAGCCCAAAAAGATGTTGACGATGGCGTCGATGATCAGAAGGATCGATCGCATTTGCGGTGAGATGCCCTCCCCGGGAGGATGAACCTGATGCCGGCACCGGCATGAACGGTTCATGTGGCCGATGAGATCCGGCGATGGGAGTCGGTACTGGCGCGAGACCGCTTCGGGTCTTCGCCGGGGCGAGATTAATCCATGTCTTTAGACTGGTTGCCGGGATGCTTTTTCAGCGCAGATGCCAGATATCCGATGACGAAGCCGATGGCAATCAGGATCGGTATCAGCAGGATCCGGGACATGGTGATATACCAGAAGAACACCTGCAGAGTGACCACCTCGGTGTTCTGGATGAGGATCACCAGGCAGAGGATCAGCAGGATCATAATAATGATGGTCCTGGGTTTCATGGTGGCTCCTTTCGTGGCCGGTCGATGTGGCGAATGTTGACAGCGGGTCTTTATATCCAATCTTTCCTCTTGAAGTAAGCGATCATGACGCCGGCCACGCCGATCATCACCCCCCAGACCACGAAGTAGCTCCACCGCCATCCCAGTTCCGGCATGAACTTGAAGTTCATCCCGTAGATGCCGGCGATGAAGGTCATCGGGATGAAGATGGTGGCGATGATGGTAAGGACCTTCATGACCTCGTTCATCCGGTTGCTCAGGCTGGACAGGTACGTGTCGCGAGTGCCGGCGACCATGTCGCGATAGGTTTCTATGGTATCGGCCACCTGCAGGGTGTGGTCATAGAGATCCCGCAGGTAGGTCATGGTGGTCGGCTTGATCAGTGTGGAGCCCCCGCGCTCAAGGGCGCCGATGACCTCCCGCAACGGCCAGACCGAGCGTCGCAGGGTGATCATCTCGCGTTTCATTCCGTTGATCTCCTGCAGCGCCTCGGAGCTGGGATTTTCGATGACCGTATCCTCCAGCTCCTCGATTCTATCGCCGAGATTCTCCAACACGATGAAATAGCCGTCCACGAGGGCGTCCATCAGGGCATAGGCCAGATAGTCGGAACCTTCCTTCCGAATGCGGCCTTTATCGTTGCGGATCCGGTCCCGGATGGTCTCGAAAACGTCGCCCAGACGCTCCTGAAAGGAGATGACGAAATGCGGCCCCACCAGGATACTGACCTGCTCGGAATTGATCGATCTTTCTTTCTCGTTCGCATCACAGGTCAGCATTTTCACCACGAAGAAAAGATAACTTTCAAAATCCTCGACCTTGGGCCTCTGCCCGGTGTTGACGATATCCTCCATCACCAGGGGATGGATCCCGAAATGTTTTCCGATCTTCTCGATGATGTCCATATCGTGAATGCCGTCGATGTTCACCCAGGTGACGGTGGGTTTGTCCTTGAATGGGAAACATTCCTCGATGGTCTGAGCCTCTTTCTCCTGAAATTGTCCCTCGTCATAGTCCATGATGGTGATGCGGGTATTTTCGACCCTCCTTTTTCCGATGTGTACCAGGCTGCCCGGCGGCAGGCCGGCTGTATGGGACATTCTCTTGGTCTGTCCCGGCATAGTCCATCAGCTCCTTTCCGGTGAGATTTACGATCGTTTTCGGGATCGGGGAGATGGCCCCGTAACGCTCCGGTCACCATCTGGCCCGGTGGCCCCTGACGTCGACATGAACAAAGGGTCCGTGGGAGACCGTCTTGCGGTACCAGCCCAGGCCGCCTAAAAACCGGCTATACCAATATTTGTCGGATATGTCCTCGATGATGTCGGAGAGTATGGCGGCGTCTTTATAATTGAGCCTGCCGTCCCCGTTGAGATCATCCATCATCCCGTCACAGGGGTCTTCGTCGATGAAAAAGTCGACGGCGCCGCCCCACAGATGGCGGCTGTAAGCGACATTCCCGATGAGCTTGTTATAATAGGGCGTCCGGTACCCGCTCATGATGTGCAGCGTGCGACAGCAGTATCCGCGCCGGTTGAACTCCTCGAGGATACGCTCCAGCTTCAGGAGCAGACGCTCGCGCAGCACCAGATACTTCGTGCTGCCGCATTCCTGCTTACAGAGGAATTGCTTGATTCGAAAATGGGGAGCAATCAGGGTCTCTTGATTTTCCTCGGTGATCTCGATGAACCCCCTCGGCGGTTCGTAGATGGACAAGCCCTTCAGCGGTTTGGAGGGATACCGGCCGATCCGGAAATCCTTGAGGTACTCGCCCTGTATCTGGTTGAACGGAACCATAACAAAAATATTCAGCGTGATGGTGCGATGGCCTGGGGCCTGAGTAACCTTGGTGGAAGGCGGCGGCCGATGGATGGCGGAAGATTCTACTAAAGAAAGAGAATCAGGCGCTGCCGCGTGAGAGATGGTGATGGGATAGAGGCCGGACTCTTGCGGAGCCCTCCAGAACCATCGATTGGGCTGCGTCCGGGTGACTCTGCCGGCCGAAGCTTTCAAAACGTAATCTTGGTGCTCGCCGGTGCCTTGTGCCTCCAGACTGAGCAGTTCTCCGGGCAGGACAAAGACGCCGAGGACGGTATAGGGGCAGATTTCGCCATTGAATGTCACCGTGAATCCGGCCATCTGAGCAGAGAAGTCGCATTCCGTCCCGGGGAGAGCGTTTTGTCCCAGGAGACAAATCAACAGGTAGATGCCGGCCGCTAAAGGAAACTTCCCCGGCCGGATATGTGAGAAGCAAGTGCTTTTCATAGGAGTTCTCATCCGCAAAGGCCCGCCAAGGAGCCCTATGATTTCGGCGCGTCCTCGCCCAGGGCCTCGTCGATCAGCCGGTCCCGCCCGTAAATATCTTTGCGGAAATGGACGGCCCCGTCCTCGCTGACCCAGGCGGTCCAATAGAGCAGGTGGACGGGAACTTTTTTCTGAAGCTGAACGGTCTGTTCGGCGCCTTTTTCCACGGCGCTGAGGATATTCTCCCGCGTCCAGCGGGGATCGTCCTTGAGGAGATACTGAGCCAGATCGATCGGTTTTTCCAGACGGATGCACCCGGAGCTGTATGTCCGCTCCGGTTTGGCGAACAGCTCTCTGGAGGGTGTGTCGTGAAGATAGACGTTGAACTTATTGGGGAACATAAACTTCACCTTGCCCAGGGCGTTGAGCGGTCCGGGATCCTGGCGCAGGTGGTAATTGAAATTGTCGGCGCTCACCCGGGACCAATCGATGCTCAGGGGATCGATCTCCCTGGTGTCGGCACCCCAGCCCTGGAAAAGTCTCATGTTCTGCTTGACCAGGTAAGCGGGATCTTTCTTTATCAGGGGAAGCTTGTCCTGCACGGCGATGCTCGGCGGGACA
>CAZOYL010000131.1:0-7245 GCA_964584035.1 uncultured Gemmatimonadota bacterium
TGGTCCGGGTGCCTGAGCTGGAAAACAAGTATCTGGCCACTCTGTTTTCGACCCTGCTCTCCATTCTATCCGTGGCCACCAAGAGGGTGGATGTGGTTCATATCTATGGGGTGGGCAATTCGGTACTGGTCCCATTGCTGCGGGCCGTTTCCAAGAAAACGGTTATTTCGGTCGATGCCTTGGACTGGAAGCGTTCCAAGTGGAACCGTTTCGCCAGCTGGTACCTTCGTGTGGCCGAACGAGTGGCCTCCCTGTACGCCGACCGGGTGGTGGTCGATAACAACGTGGTGGGACGTTACTATCGAGAACGATTCGGCACTCGGACCGATTTTGTTCCCTACGGGTCGAATGTGCTTCGCAGCGAACAGCAGACGGCTCTTGAGAAGTTCGGCCTGAAGCCGGACGGGTATCTGCTGTTCGTCGGCCGTCTTAAACCGGAAAAGGGCGTTCATCGCCTCATAGAGGCCTACCAGGCGCTGAAAACCGACAAACTGCTGGCCATCGTGGGGGATGATTCTTTCAGCCAGGAGTACATCCAATCCCTGAAGACCACGCGGCACCCCGGGGTGAAGTTTCTGGGCTACGTCTATGGCGATGAGTACCGGCAGTTGTGCAGCCACGCTTATGTTTACGTGACGGCCTCGGAGGTTGAGGGGACTTCTCCGGCTCTGGTGGCCGCCATGGGTTTTGGCAATTGCGTTGTGGTCAACGCGATCGAGGAGAATCTGGAGACCATCGGGGATTCCGGTTTCAGCTTTCGGAAGAACGATGTCGAGGATCTCCGCCGACGACTGCAGGATTTGATCGAACACCCCGAAACCGTCGATGAATACCGGAATCGAGCCCGCCGGCGAGTCGCCCAGCATTATAACTGGGATGCTGTAACCGATCAGTTGGAAAGAATTTATCGCTCGTTGTGAGGATGGTCGTATGGGAAATCGTTTCGCCAAGCGAACCATGGATCTGCTGATCGGCACGCTCGGATGTATTCTCAGCATTCCGCTATGGATCATCATCTCCCTGGCCATTAAGCTGGATTCAAAAGGGCCCGTCTTGTTTCGGCAGGACCGATCAGGACAGGGGGGCAGGGTTTTCAAGATGCTGAAATTCCGATCCATGGTCATCGGCGCGGAGGAGCAGCTGCAGCAGATGGAGCATCTCAACGAGGAAAAAACGGGTCTGATCATCAGGCTCCGGGACGATCCCCGGGTGACCGGTATCGGCAGGATCCTTCGAAAATTCAGCCTGGATGAGGTCCCGCAGTTTCTGAACGTCGTCAGGGGAGACATGAGCCTGATCGGGCCGCGGCCTCCCTCACCGGATGAATACGCCCGTTATAATCGCAGGCAGAAACGCCGGCTGGAGGTGAAACCGGGACTCACCGGTCTCTGGCAGGTGAGCGGCCGCAAAGACACCGATTTTGACTATATGGTCAAGAAGGACATCGAATATATCGAACAGCAAAGTCTTCGCTTCGATCTGCAGATCTTGCTCAAGACGATCCCGGTGGTATTGACCGGCAAAGGTGCGCGGTAGCGCACCTTCCCTTTGGCGGATCTGTTGGACGAATGGCCAGGGCGGCAGGTATCCTCGGCGGAGGCCAGGGACGTTGAGGTGTCAATCGGAAAACGATGCCGTTTTCGGTTCTCCTATCCGTTGCCATGAACCTATCTGTGGAGTGAACATCGAGGTCTGCAATCGTCATGAATGGAATCAGCCGGAGAGTTGGACAGCCCATGATGGCGCTGGGGGAGCGGTTTTTTTTACCCCTGCTGATCGGATTGATGTTCGGTCTCTTTGTGCTGACCATCTTCAATCTACCCGAGAAGTTCACTTACTACTTCATCGCCGGGCCGGTCATTCTGTTCATCGCCATCGTCTCCGGAAACTTGAAACGCTTCTTCCAGGGCCTCCTGATCTTTATTATCCCGATCAATTTCGCCACTCATTTCTTCCGCCGGGAATACGAGTTCGGGGGCGGAGGCGGGTTGAGTTTCTCGCCCCTGGACGTCATTCTGATCGTGCTCTACGGAATCTGGCTGTATGAGCTGATCTTTCAAAAGACCCGGACATTTCGGTCTTTTCCCCGCATTACCGTCCCCGCACTGGTCCTGGTAGCCTATGGCCTCTTGACTATGATACCCGCCCAGGATCCCTACATGGTCCTGTTCGAAAACGTCAATGTCCTGCGCGCCATCATGTTATTCCTATACATCGGCAATCATGTGAGGACCCGAAGGGATCTCAACTTCGTCCTGTTCATCCTGCTGCTATCATTATTTTTACAGAGCATGATCGCCATGGCTCAGAAGTGGCTGGGAATCTCTCTGGGGCTTCAACTGTTCGGGGAATACGCCGAGCTTCGAACCTTCACTCTGGATTATTATTTGAAGACCTCCCGGGTGGGTGGGACCATCGGGCATCCTAACGCCCTGGCCAAGTACGTGGAGATGCTCATTCCTCTTTCCATTGTGCTGCTCTTCACCAAAATACGCATCAAATATAAAGTCATGTCGATGTCCACCTTTGCCGGCGCTCTGGTGGTGATGCTGCTGACGTTGTCCCGTGGTGGGTGGGTCTGTTTCACCGGCTCGATCGCCCTGATGCTGCTGCTGATCTTCCGGGCTCGACTGATCAGTCTCCGAACCCTGGTGGCCATCATGCTCATCGGCGTCATTTTTGCCGGTGTCGGAGCTGGCTTTTCCGGCCTGGTCCAGTCCCGACTTTTCGGAGATGATTACGGCGCGGCCAAGGGCAGAATGCCGTTAAACCGTATCGCCATCAATGTCATCAGTCATAATCCATTTCTGGGTGTGGGTGTTAAGAACTACGGCAAGGTGATGCACCTCTATAATCCTAACATCGAACGGATGAGAACCAATATGGTTCACAACGCCTATCTGCTGGCCGCTGCCGAGATGGGCATTCCCGGACTACTGATTCTGTTGTGGCTGCTGGGCGCCATTCTCAAAATGGGTTTGAGTAATATCAAACGGGGTCAAGATACCTTTCTGAAATCGATCAACATCGGCATCGTGGCGGGCCTGGCCGCTCTCTGGGCTCACTGGCTGGTGGATATCGGTTACATAGGCAGGTTTTCCGTCTTCTGGGTGCTGGTGGGTTTAATGGCGGCGACCATGCGGTTGGATAAACAGGCTGAGTTCTAGGAGGTGATCGGTGCTCGATAGGAAGTTAGTCAACCGTCGGATCTCTCGGAGACCCCCGAAGGAGATGCGATGAAACTGTCCACTCTGGGCCGCGTGGCCAGGAACTCCACCGCTGTGAGCGCGGCCCTGTTGATGAGACGAGGGGTGAATTTTCTCCTCTTTGTGCTCATCGCCCGTTATCTGGGGGTTGCCACCTTTGGCAAGTTCTCTCTGGTATATAACCTGTTTCTTATCTTCGAAGTGCCGGCTATGTTCGGACTGGCCAACCTGATCGTCCGGGAGGTGGCTAAAAATAAATCCGAATACGGCCGGTATCTGATCAACGGCCATCTCCTGGTTTTATTGGCCTCGTTGAGCTCCATGGGGATCTGGATTCTGCTGGCACATCTGCTCGGCTATTCGGCCGAGGTTATTCGGGGAACCTATCTGCTGGGCCTGGCTCTGATCCCTTTCTCCATGAAGAATATCACCGAATCCGTTTTTAAAGCGTTCGAGCGTATGCAGTTCATCGTCTATGCCTTCGCTTCGGCCAACATTGTTCAACTGGTGCTGGTATGGCTATTGCTGTCCAGAGGATACGGCCTGGAGTGGATCTTCGTGCTGGTGGCCGGCGTGCAGTTCATCTGGCTGTTGCTCGATTGGTTCTTCATCTACCGCTATTTCCCGGCCACCCGGTGGAAACTGGAGGGGAATTTTTGCCGGCAGCTGGCCCGGACGGCCACGACATTTATGGGCATCGGGATTTTCAACATTGTCTTTTTACGCGTCAATGTGATCATCTTATCGAAGATGTGCGGTAACAGAGAGGTCGGTCTGTACAATGCCGCTTTCCAGCTGACCTTTTTTTTCATGCTGATATCAAGAAGTCTCTGGGAGGCGGTCTATCCGGTCCTGTCCCGTACCTTTGTGAGCAATCGGGAACGCTTTCGGCAGTACAGCGAGCGTTCCAGTGAATTCCTCACCTCCTTGTCGGTACCGCTGGCCATTCTGTTCATTTTTCTGGCCGATGCCATCTTGCTGGTGTATAAAAGCGACTTCGTCGCGGCCGCCCCGGTGCTGAGGATCCTCGGCTGGCTCCTGGTGCTGATGTCCTTCGAGAGGATCTTCGGCGGCATTCTGCTGGCCGGTGGCCAGCAGAGGTTGAATCTGGTCATTACCATTTTTAACACTTTCACCCTGCTGGTCCTGAGTATACTGCTGATACAGCGCCAAGGCCTGATAGGGGCTGCCTGGGCGATGCTGATCAGCCATGTCATCTCTTTCGCTTTGCATCTGCTGGTGGTCTACAGAAAGATTTTTCCGTTCAATGTATTCCGGGTTGCCTGGAAACCTCTGATGGCCAGCTTTTTTATGACCGCCCTGTTGATGTTTCTGTCCCGCTCGTCCAGCCTGATGGTGGCGGTGCCGGCCTCCGTACTGCTCTATAGTGGAGTGTTACTGGGTCTCCATCTGATCTTCGGTGATCGGCAGAACTCGGTGAGAAAGTGGCTGGCCGCCGGCCGGGTGTCCCCGGATGTGCAGGAACCGGAGGTATGAGATTGCTCACCGGCGAGCGCATGAGGATCCTCCTGGTTAATAAATTCTATTATCTCCGCGGCGGGGCCGAGAGAAGTGTTTTTGAGACCAAGAGGCTTCTGGAGAATCGGGGCCATGATGTCATTCCCTTCTCCATGGTCGATGAGCGGAACGCGCCTTCGCCTTATGGGCAGTACTTCGTCGATCATGTGGAGTTCAACACCGGTCATTCTGTCCGCCAGAAGCTGGGCATCGTCTCCCGGGTGATCTACTATCGTGAGGCCAGAAGGAACCTGGAGAGATTGCTTTGCAGGGAACGGGTGGATGTGGCACATCTGCATAACATCGCCCATCAGATATCGCCCTCCATCCTCGATTCGCTCAGGAAGTATCGGATACCGGTCGTCCAGACCCTGCACGATTATAAATTGATCTGTCCGACATACACCCTTCTGGCCGGGGGAAGGGTCTGCCAGCGCTGTCTCGGGGGACACTATTATCATGCGGCCGTGCAGAGATGTAATAAGGCCTCTTTGGCGGCCAGCCTGTTGAACGTGGTGGAGATGTACAGCCATAGAGCCCTTCGATTATATCGCCGCGGCATTGACCTGTATCTCGCGCCCAGCCGGTTTTTAAAGAACAAGCTGCGGGAGGATGGGCTTCCCAAAGCGCCGGTGATGTATTTGCCCAATGCCATCGATGCCGGTCAGTACCAGCCCCGGTATGGAGATGATGGTTACGGCCTGTATTTCGGAAGATTATCTCCGGAAAAGGGTGTCCACACCCTGATACGAGCCATGAAGGGACTCAAGGATATCGAGCTGCGCATCATCGGAGAAGGCCTACAGCGCAATCAGCTGCAGAAGATGGTACAGGAGGATCATCTGGAGAATGTGCGATTCTTCGGTCCGCTCTACGGCGACGATCTCAAGACGGTCCTGGCCGGGGCCAGGTTCGTGGTCGTGCCCTCGGAGTGTTATGAGAACTGTCCCTTCTCGGTCCTGGAATCTTTCGCCATGGGAAAACCGGTCCTGGGCGCGGACATCGGCGGCATTCCCGAGCTGATCGACCCCGGGATCGATGGATGGTTGTTCCGTCCGGGCGATCCCATCGATCTCCAGAAGAAGATACGGCAGCTCAACCGGGACGGTGAGCAGCGGATCGTCATGGGGCGTCGAGCCCGGAAAAAAGTGGAACGGATCTTCGGGCTGTCGTCACATTATCGGAAATTGATGCAGGCGTATCGGGCCGTTACCGCTTCGTCAGGTGCTGTCTAGAGGCTAACCGCTGGAGTTGTATCATGAACACAGAGCAGAGTTCAGAAAAACTGTTGATCGTCGGATTGGACGGGGCCACCTGGAGCGTCATCGATCCCCTCATTCGGGAGGGGCGCCTGCCGAACATGGCCCGGCTTATCCGGGAGGGCGCCCGGGGTGTGCTCGGGTCCCTGGATCCGATGATCTCCACTATGCTGTGGACCTGCATCTCTTCCGGAAAGCTGCCCGACGATCATGGAGTACGGGATTTCGCTGTTTCCTCCAAAGCGGTGCGCTGTAAAAGGCTCTGGGATATCTTCGGCGAGGCGGGATGCACCGTCGGAATTTATGGGCATCTCATCACCTGGCCGCCCGACCCGGTGGACGGATTCATGGTTCCCGGAACTTTTGCCCTGGGCCCGGAGACGCATCCGCCGGAATTGGCCTTTTTGAGAAAGCTGGCCATGGAGGAGGTTTCCGGAAAGCGTCGCCGCCTGCGGGACATGCTCGATTATGCCTGGAAAGGATGGCGGCACGGGCTGCGGCTGAGAACTCTCTGGGGGCTGGGCACCCATCTGGCGCTGTCGGCTTTGGGGCGCGTCGAGCCGCAGATGGATTTTTACCGTAAACGGCTTCTTAAGCTGCAGGTCGACACCGATGCATTCTGTCATCTGATGCGGGCATACCGGCCCCGGTTCTCATTTTTCTACACCCATTTGCTGGATTCGACCCAGCATCTGTTCTGGAAATATCACCAGCCGGAACCCTTCGGCGACCTGCCTGCTGAGGAGATGGATCGGTACGGCGGCATCGTTCGCCAGGCCTATGAGCGGGCCGACCGGGCACTGGGCCGGATGCTGGCCTGTGTCAGCCCGAAAACCACGGTGATGATTATCTCCGACCATGGAGCTCAGGCGGCCGAGAATGCCGTGGAGGGATCGGCCTGGACGATCAAAACGGAAAATCTGTTGAGGATGCTGGGCATCTGGGGTCAGGTGAGCGCGGTCAATATCGGTTTTCATCTCTATCTCAGCCCCAAGGTCGAGCGGCCTGAGGCCAAAGAGAGATTGATCGAGACCTTTGCAAAGATCATCGAGGAGAAGAGTGAGAAACCGGTCTTTGAGGTCGTTCCCATGGAGCACTCCTACCTCAAGGTGCAGGTGCCCGAGGACCGCATTGAAGGGTTGCGGGGAACGACCGTCAGGGTGGGAGAGCAGCGTTGCCGGTTCGAGGATCTGGTGGAGATCTCCTCCGGGCGGCTCTCCGGGGCCCATCACCCAGAGGGTATTTGTATTCTCTGGGGTGAG
>CAZOYL010000132.1:0-7211 GCA_964584035.1 uncultured Gemmatimonadota bacterium
TGGGCGAGGGCTCCGGCGCGCCCTGACCGGCGGTGGTATACTGAATGCGGGGCACATCCCGGTACGTCAGCACGGCTTGAACGCCGTCCATGGCCAGAGCCCCTGCGGCATCGATCTTCCGAATCCGGGCATGCGCGTGCGGGCTGCGCAGAATGCCGCCATACAATAGGTCCGGAAAGACGTAGTCATCTACGTACCGGGCCCGTCCGGTCACCAGGGCCTCGCCGTCCAGCTTCCGCTGATTGGTTCCGACGCTGTGAAACTTCGGTTCTTTCATGATCCCTCACATTCGTCCTATCGGCTCGTATCCCACCACCACCAGTTGTGCAACAGCGGCTCCACCAGGTATCCCGGCAGGCGGAGCATGCGGTACACCGTCTGGCGGTAATCCTTCTTCCGTAACGGGTTCACCCAGGCCCAGACGATCTCTCCTTCCCGGCTGACCTCAAAGACCCGGCCCCGGTCGCTCTCGGTGATCAGGGTGTTTCCGTTGGGCAGCCGCTGAGCCGCGCCCCGGGCCTGGGAATAGAAATCCTCCGGCGGGTCGGCCCGATATTCCCAGACGATGGTCTTGCTCAGCGGATCCAGCTCCACCACCCGGGAGTACTTGCGATGGACGCCGTTGTCGAAGACCAGAATGTGCCCGCCGGGCAGCAGGGTGGGATGATGGGGCCACTCCAGATCGCCCTGGCCCCATGACCACAGAATCCGGTACGTCTTCCTTTCCAGGATGACGATCTGGTTGACATTCCTCAGACAGATCAGCAGATTGCCCGGCCGGAAGCGGACATCCCGCCGGCCCAGCGGGTTCTCGGGAATCAGACTGACGGTATTGAGATGAAAATAATCGAAGTTGTAGCGATCATCGGCCACCTTGGTCTTGGCCGTGGTGGCCGCCGGACCCTTCTCCGGCCCTCCGCCCAAAGCGCTGTCCAGCACGGTGTCCAAGAACGATCCGGTATCGAGAGCCTTCTTGAGATCGTCCAGGTGTTCATACGTATGCCACCGGCTGATCTCTTTGCCGTCAGGCGTCAGATAGAGGATGGCGTCGAACCACACCCGCATCCCGCGATAGGGCTCCCAGTCGCGAACGATGACGTAGAAATTGCCCTCCGGGGTGACGGCCAGATCATGGTGCGGGCGCAACCGTTTCTTCCAGATGATGCCCGAGTTCCAGTCCAGACGCAGCAGGGCCTCGTGTTTCTTGATGACCAGCAGATCGCCGTTCGGCAGCAGGACGGCATAGTCGGAACCCGGTCCCTTCTTGGGCTGGTAGGTCCACTGGTGAACCGGGTGGCCATTCATGTCCAGCAGGGAGATGCGACCCTCGGTGCGGGAACAATACATGTTGTAGCCCGGCCAGGTCCTCTGCCGGATCTGCCGGATCACACCGCCGCCATCGGCGGCGGAGCTGTCCGGCGAGAAATCCACATAGGGCACCGAACGAAGCCGTTCCAGGCGTTCTGACCAGTCCTGCGGGAGAGAAACGGTCGCCTGCTGAGCCGCGGCCATGCGGCCGGCAACCGCCGTCAGCGGGATCCACATGAGCGACACAGCCAGGATCCCGGACCAGCTGACCGGGATGCCTCTTATGAAGAACCTCACGCCGCCCCCCCGGCCGCCGAGCGCATCCGCTGAGCGGCATCCAGGATGGCGGCGACATATTTCTCATATCCGCTGCAGCGGCACAGATTGCCCTTGATCGCCTGGCGCACCTCCTCCTCGCTGGGATCGGGATTCTCATCCAGCAGGGCCTTGGCGGAACAGATGATGCCGGAGGCGCAGTAGGCGCACTGCGCGGCGCCGTGATCCAGAATGGCCTCCTGAATGGGATGCAGGTGGCCCGGGCGGCCGATACCCTCGACGGTGACCACCGACCGGCCGGCTGCTTGAGCGGCAAAGGTGATGCAGGACTTCACCGCCCGGCCGTCCAGAATCACGGTACAGGTGCCGCATTCGCCCCGGCCGCATCCGAACTTGACCCCCAGATATCCCTCGCGGCGCAACACTTCGAGAAGCTTTTCGTCCGGGGCGGTGTCGATCTCCCGGGGCAATCCGTTGATGGTCAGTTTAATCCTCACCGGTTCTCTTCTCCATTTCCCGCACAGGCCAGCAAGACCCGACGGAACAGCGTGGGGAGCACCTCCGCTCGATAGGCCCGGCTGGCCCTGACGTTATCGAGGAGAGAGAGTCCCTCCATGGCCAGATCGGCCGCCGCCCGGCAGACGTCCTCGCGCACCGGCTGATCTTTCAGAAATCGTTCCACCGCGGTCAAGCGCAGGGGCCTGCTGACGGTTGCGCTCAAGGCCAGACGGGCCTCCTCAAAGCGCCCCTGGACGACGCGGGCCAGACAGGCCACATCGGCGATGGCCACATCGTGCTCCGTGCGGGCGAACTTGATAAAGACGCCCCGGCTCTCCGGCGGCGGCACCGGAAAGACGATCTCGGTCACCAGCCAGTCCGGCGGCTTTTTGCGAGACCGGTCGGCGTAATAATCCTGAAGAGGGATGTGCTCGGGCTCGTCGCCGGCCGTGACCAGCTCTGCTTCCAGAACCAGCAGGGGCGTTGGGAGATCGGCAGCGAGATATCCCGACACCAGATCCCCGGCCACGGTGGCCATATTCCTGATCTGCCGTCCGGCCACCGAGCCGGCCGCCCGGCCCAGCAGTTCCAGCCCGGGATCCCGGACGATATCCGAGACGGCCAGGTCCTGGATGGCGGCCGTGGCCCCCAGGCGGATCCGATCCGTATCGCGGCTGATATGATCGAACCCCAGGCCGGTGATATCGACCAGAACATCGTAGCGAACCTGCCGAGCCATACCCAGAAATGTGCCGCCGGCGATATACCCGCCCTTCCCTTTT
Organism: uncultured Gemmatimonadota bacterium; assembly: GCA_964584035.1. Lineage (GTDB taxonomy): Bacteria > SM23-81 > SM23-81 > SM23-81 > SM23-81 > CAZOYL01. Next base: position 2,865 of record CAZOYL010000132.1, read on the forward strand.
GCGGACCCGATCATATCCCGGGCCTGTGACACCGATGTGGGTCTCAGATACTCCCGCAAGGTCGGCATTTCAATCCCTCTCTGTGAGGACATGGAACGAACATCCAGCTCTCGAAAACGGGAAGTTTAACATAATGTATGGAACACCCAGATGCAAGTCAAAATCGGCCTCGCCGGAAGTCGCTGCCGACGCGGGAAACCGGCCGCTCCCCCCGGCCGATCTTCCTCTCAGAGAGACCCTCGGGCGGGAAATTAATCTCTTGACAAACCACCTGAATCATTATATACTTTGCTTGCACTACAGGCATGCGCTCATGAGGACAGACCGGATGATTCAACGTCCTGCCGGAGCTCCTTGCGGCAGGACGATGGCCGGGCCTGTTTTCCTCATCATTCTGATAACTCATCATATCATCACCTTCTTTTCGCGGGAGGTTGGTTATGGGGCTTTTCGCCGTAACGCGACGGAGACGATTTCCCGGCTGCGCCTTTCTGGCCCTCTTTCTGGTCCTGGCGTTCAGCGCCGATCTCATGGCCGGCACCACGGGGAAGATCGCCGGCCGGGTCGTGGATGCCGCCAACGGCAGACCGCTGCCGGGGGTCAACGTCCTGGTGGAGGGCACTGTTCTGGGAGCTTCCACCGATCTTGATGGCAATTACTACGTCATCAACCTGCCGGCCGGCGTGTATACCATCAGGGCCGAGATGATCGGCTATTCGCCCGTTCAGCAGACCGGCACCCAGGTGAACGTCGACCTGACCACGCAGGTGAACTTTTCCCTCCAGGAGACGGTCCTGGATGTGGCCGAGGTGATCACCGTGACCGCCGAACGGCCCCTGGTGCGCATGGACGTCACCTCCAGCTCGGCCATCACCACCGCCGCCGACATCATGGAGATGCCGGTCGAGGAGGTGGACGATATCCTGGAGACCCAGGCCGCCGTGACCACCGACACCGGCGGCGACACTCACATGCGCGGGGGGCGAAAGGAAGAGGTAGCCTACATGGTGGACGGCATCCTGGTGAGCAACCCGTATTCCGGACTGATGGACAACCTCAACATCAACAGCGGGGCCATCGAGGAGATGGTGGCCGTCAGCGGCACGTTCAACGCCGAATACGGCAACGCCATGTCGGGCATCGTCAACATCGTCACCAAGGAAGGCGGACAGAGGATCAACGGCCGGATCTCCGCCTACACCGGCGATCACGTCAGCAATCACACCGATGTCTTTCCGGACATCGACGAGATCGAGCCGTTCAACGAGATCAATGTCCAGGGCAACCTGGGCGGCCCGCTGCCGCTGTTAGGCGATCGGGTCACCTTTTTCCTGTCGGGCCGGCACGACGACACCGACGGCTATCTGTATGGATATGAAAAATATTCCCAGAAGGCCATCCGGGACGAGAATGAGAACATCCTGCCCGACACCACCCGGCCGGATTTCATGGACCGCGTGCCGATGGAGCCGGATCTGCGAAACAACCTCAGCGGCAAGCTGTCCTGGCGGCCGGTGGATGCCCTGAAATTGACGGCCGGTTATTTCTGGTTCCGGCGCGAGTACAAGAATTATGACCATCGCTGGAAATACCTGCCGGAAAGCACGTATAACCGCCGCCGGCAGAGCGACCGTTTCCAGCTGGCCGCCACTCATACCCTCAGCCCCAGCACGTTCTACTCCCTGCGGTTCTCGTACATGGAACAGCAGTATCGTTTCTTTCTGTGGGACGACTACGACGATCCACGATACGATCAGATCGAGTCCCGCGATTACCAAACCCAAAATTTCTGGAAGAACAGCATCCTCAGCTGGTGGTTCCGGCAAAAAACCATCAGCCGGACCTACAATTTCGACCTGACCAGCCAGGCCAACCGGGTCCATCAGGTGAAGACGGGCATCGAGTTCAAGGACCACGAGCTGACCCTGTTTGAGATCGATCCGACCTACAACAGCTACCTCAGCGGAGACGCCCGTTTCGCCTTCAACAACTACCGGCATAAACCCTATGAGGTGGCCGCCTACATCCAGGACAAGATCGAGCTGCAGGACATGGTCATCAATGCCGGCCTGCGCTTCGACCACTTTCACCCGGATGCCTGGAAATTCGCTCAGGGCGCGGACAACAGCGAGGATTTCCCCGAGGAAAGCCTCATCGACACCCTGAAGACCAGCGATCAGATCAGCCCCCGCCTGGGAGTGGCCCACCCCATCTCCGATAAGGGCATGCTCTACTTTTCCTACGGCCACTTCTTCCAGATCCCGACGTACAATTACCTGTACACCAATTCAGAGCTGGAGCTGCGCGACAACGAGACCGCCCCCGGAGAGCTGAAGCCGCAGAAGACGGTCATCTATGAGGTGGGTTTCCGCCAGGAGCTGATACCGGACCTGGCCCTCAACGTCACCGGATTTTACAAGGACATCACTAATCTCATCGCCACCAAGCGCTTCAAGCTGACCGGCGCGGAGAGCTATTTTGAATACGTCAACCGGGATTACGGCAACGTCAAGGGCATCACCCTGGAGCTGACCAAACGGCGCCGCGGACTGGTGGGATTCGATGTGAATTACACCTTTCAGGTGGCCGAGGGCAACGCCTCCAGTCCCGACGCCGAACACGACGACTGGACGGCCAACTTGAAGACCCAGCCGGAAAAACAGGTCGTCCCGCTGGATTGGGATCAAACCCATACCCTGAATGTCTCGGTAACCCTGACCCGGCCGGACAACTGGGGGCTGGGGCTGATCGGCAAATTCGGCAGCGGCCTGCCCTATACCCCGGTGGACGAAAAAGGCCACCGTACCGGCGAGGAGAACAGCGAGCGCAAGCCGGCTCAATTGAACTTCGATCTGAACGCCCGCAAGGATTTCGTCTGGAGGAATCTATACGGCCGGGACCTGCGCTATGCCGTCTTCGTCAGGGTGTATAACCTTTTCGACCGCAAGAACGAGATCGTCGTGTGGAGCAGCACCGGACGGTCCACCTACAATCTGAATCCCTATGAGAACCTCGTCGAGGAGGGCGGAGAAGAGCTCCGCATGGACTACCTCAACCGGCCTCACTTCTACAGTGAACCTCGTAAGGTTTTAGTTGGACTCGAAATAGAACTTTAAAATCTGTCGAACGAAACCCCTCAACTCGAAAACCTTTAAAGAATGAGGGAAAAGGATGAAAAGACCGCACCTGACGATCCCCATCGTTTTGACCCTGGCCATCCTGGTGAGTCTCCAATTCCTGGTGGTGCAACAGGGACAGGCCGGGCAACGGGGACAGAAGTACCTGCCCGACAACCGGCCCAGCGAGCTCTCCCAGGACGACGCTCAGGGGACCATGAGGAAGCCCCTGGTCAACGCCGACCGCAAGGAGGGCATTCACGCCGGCAACAAGGTCCGGACCCGCTTCACCAACTTCGGCTCCATCGGCCGCTACGCGCCCCGCATCGAGTGGCCGGCCTACAGCGGTCACGAGTACGGCTATGAATTCGGCCCCATCGTGGCCGCCGAGTTCGTCCGTTGGGACAGCGCCGGTGCCAAGTGGGACACCGTTCACTGCAGCATCGAGGGCATCCTGGACGGCGGCGACGACGATCTGGAGCCCCTGCCGGGCTATTTTGCAGAGCTGCCCAACGAATCCCCGGCCATGAGCGACGATCCCACCACCTGGCCGCCGGAGTGGGAGGTCTGGCCGGGGCAGTTCGGTGAGGGCGTCATCACCGCCGATCAGGAGAGCTACTTCGTGATGAGCGACCAGGTCAACAACGCCGGCGAGGGCGGCGGAAACTCCGCAGGCATCTACGATTATTATCCTGACGACGAGGAACTGCAGGGCCTGGCCATCGAGATCAGCTCCCGGGGTTACCAGTGGGCCTCGGCCATCTCCGAGGACATCATCTTCTTCGTCTACGAGATCAAGAATACCGGTTACAAGACGCTGGATAAAGTGGTGGCCGGCTACTTCGTCGACCTGGACGTGGGCGGCTACCCGGATTTCGCCGACGACGGGGTCAACTTCGAGCGGGAGACCAACCTGGTTTACAGCTGGGACACCGACAACAGCAGCCCCAACTACTCCGGCGACGTCGGCTGGGTCGGCTTCAAGTATTTAGAGAGCCCGTACAACGACCACGACGGCCTGGATAACGACGGAGACGGCCTGATTGACGAGTCCACCTCCAACGGCATCGACGACGACGGCGACTGGCAGGCCACCGACGAAGAAGCCCAGACCGACCCCGGCGACCTGGACCAGATGTCTGACGACGTGGGCGCCGATGGCATTCCCGAAACCGGGGATGACGGCGAAGGCGACGGCCTGCCCACTCTGGGGGAGCCGGACTTCGAGACC
>CAZOYL010000133.1:0-7189 GCA_964584035.1 uncultured Gemmatimonadota bacterium
TGGGCTCCCCTTTGTGCCGACCGTCAGCGCTCGGTCGGCCCGGTCGGACGGCTTGACGGACGGTGCTTTCTGATGGCTACCAGCTTTGCAGCACATGGTCCTCGTATTCGGACTCCAGCTTGAGCTTGTGTTTGGCCTCTTCCTCGGCCAGGATCCGGAACAGTTTGGCCACCCCGGCGTCGGCCGTCATGCCGGCCAGGTCGGAGTAAAGGCGATGAGCCTGCTCCTCCTTTTTCATGGCCACGATGAGGATCTGGCGGTAGTCCAGCTCCGGGCTGAAGGGCACATCCTCGGTGAACTGGCTGATCTTCAGATCCTGGATCTTTTTCTCGGGAAAGGAATCGATGTCCGATTCCTTCATCTCCTCCAGGAATTTCAGGTGCCGGCGCTCCTCATCAGCCATCTCCCCGAACATGACCCGCGCTCCGGGATTCTTGGTGACCCGGCGGGCCGATTCATAGAAATGAACGGCGGCGTTCTCTTTCTCCCGGGCGAAGGCGATGACCTCCTGAAAGGTCTCGAAATCCACGGTCACATCTCCTTCTGCGAATCAACCCTCGAACAGGGGTTTTTCCTGGCGCTGGAACCATTCCCCCGGTTTATCCAGGTAGTCGTGGGTTTCCTTGAGAAAGACGTAGTGCTGGTTCTCCTGTTCCATCATGAACTCGTAGAGCCGGCCGGCCACGCAGTCGCCCGAGCCTGACGACAGGTTCTTATACATGTCGTAGGCCTTCTGCTCGAACTCCATGGCTTTCTCGTAAGCCTCCAGGCTGGCGGTGTCGGCCGTGACCTCCCGGTCCATGTTCTGCCGGGCCTTCTCGAAGACATTTTTCAGCCGCGTCTGGGGAGTGTCGGGGGCCTTCAGGTCCGACTCGGCCTCCTGACAGGTGCCCGTTGATTTCAGCTCATCGTAGAACTTCTGAATGACCTCGATGTGTACCAGCTCCTCATCGGCCAGGTGCTCGAAGACCGATGCGGCCAGGGGATTGCTCGCTCTCTCGGCCGCCTCCAGGTAGAAGGTCCGGCCATCCTGTTCGGTCTTCAGGGCGGTATGCAGGGATTGCAGCTCCTGAGGTGTGGCGGCCATGGGGTACCTCCATGGAAAATGGTTTCATGGAAAGGATCTCACGGGTTCGACGAAGCGGTCAGGTCCGCGCCGTTCAGGCGCCTGACCGCCGGGCGCGGCATCACTCGGCCGCGGTCAAGGTGAAATCTCCGGCAGTCTCTTTTCCGGCTCCGACCCTGAAGGTGGTCCGGGCCGCCGGGTAGCCGTCCCGGTACACGGAGACCGTCCGGGTGCCGGATTCCACGCAGGCGAACCGGTATCGGCCCTCGGGGCCGGTTTGCAGGGCCAGGGCGTCGTCCAGCATCACCAGAGCGCCCTCGACCGTTTTTCCATCCTGACCGGTGATCGTTCCGGAGATGACGCCGGTGCTGTCCATCGCCAGGCCGAAGTTCTCCAGCAGGCCGCAGAACAGGGCGTAGGCCTCGCGGCGCAGGTGATAGGTTTGCCGGAGCCGCTCCTCGGCCTCCGGCAGGGTGATCACGGCCGGGGTGACCAGGGCACGGTCCACCAAAGCCTCGATCATCAGATAGGAGGACCATTCATGAACGCCCAGATCGGCCGTGCCCAGATAGGAGACCAGATGTTTCTGCAGGTGTTCGGCCAGCGTCTTGCCCTCCTGATCGGTATAGAAATGAAAACAGCGCGAGCCGTCCTCCTCGATGTAGTCATTGCCGTGGGAGATGGAGACCAGCTTATGGGGCTTGAGGTCGCGCACGAAGCGCGTCCGCACGACCGGATCGAGCGTCTCGGTGAATTCCCGGCGGGTCAGGTGCACGGTAGCTCCGGCCGCCTCCAGGTATTCCCGCAGGTATTGGGCCACCCGGAGATTGACGTCGGCCTCTTTGGTGCCTCCGGGGCCCACGGCGCCGGGATCGTCGCCGCCGGCCTGGGCATCGACGGCCACCATCTTGTCCAGCAGCAGCCCGCCGTAGAGCGGCTCCAGGACGATCTCGGCGTGAGTGCCGGCATTTTTTCTCAGCCGATACTTGACCTGTTGCCGGTGATATCCCGGGGCCGAGACCTCGATCACCCCGGGTCCCGGATTGACCTCTTCGAGCAGGAAACATCCTCTGCGGTCGCTTGGCACCGTTCGGTCGCCCACTCTGACCCAGGCCCCGGATACCGCCTCGTCGTGCCAGCTGCCGGTGATCGTTCCCGTGATCAGGGAGCCGCAGGTGGAATCGAATTGCACCTCCACGCGGTTATAGAGGTTCCCGCAGGTGGCGAACACCAGGGCCTTGCCCTTGGGCTCCTTGACGGTGATGGAGGTGCCGGCCGATCCTCTCCGGGTCGGATCCTCCGAGGTGCCGGGGGATCCCCGGTCGGACACGAAGGTGACCGTTTTCCCGTCGGCCACGGGATGTCCGTTGGCGTCGGTCACCGCCGCCTCCACCCGGATGACGAAAATGCCCTTGGCCGGCGCCCACAGGGGAGTGCCGGCCAGCTGCAATGAGGCCGCCGGAAGATCGACGGTGAATTCCCGAATGACCGGTTTGGCGGCGTTTCCGGCGCGGTTGCGGGCCATCAGGAACAGCTTGTGCGGCCCGTTGATCAGGGGATGGACGGAGGCGGCCGTCAGCTGTCCGGTGTGGGGATCGAAGTGAACAGGCAGCGGCTCGCCGTCCACGGTCAGCTCGAAGCCGGCCGGATCGATGCCCGAGCCGCCCTCTTCATCCAGAACGATGGCCCGGACCGAAAGGCGCCCCGTTTCGCCGGCGTCGTCATTCATGACGAACGATTCGATCCGGGGAATGCCTCCCGCGAAGTACTCCTTGACGGCCTCATAATAGGCCTGAGCTTCCTCCTGCTGATCTTCTTCGGTCCTCAACTTGGCCTCCCGTTCGGGATTGCTGATATACGACGGTTCGCCCAGGACACAGGGCTCCAGGTTGTGACGGGTGACGTAATAGATGGCCGGCCGGGCGGGAAGCTGCGGTAGCCCGATATGACGATGGAAGGCCGCGTAGAGGCGGTTGGCCACGTCCCGGGAGGGGCCGTCGTTCCACCAATAGTAGTAAACCTCGGAGCGGTCGCTGGTTCGGTCCACCTGGGCGTTGGCGTTATGATGCAGAGAGATGAACAGATCGGTCTCCCTGGCCCGGGTGAAATCCACCCGATCCTGCAGGGACACCGTCTGGTCGTCCGAGCGGCGGGTCATGTGCACCTCGGCCCCATCTTTCTCCAGCATGGTTCTGAGCCTCTCGGCGACCCACAGGTTGGAAGTTTTCTCCTCCAATCCGTTTAACCCCACAGCGCCGAGTTGCTCTCCGCCGTGCCCCGGATCCAGAACGATCTTCTTGCCGGCCAGTCCGATGCCCTTCGGCCGCCCGCCGATGACGGCGCAGGAGGCCAGGAAAACGGTGATCATGAGCACCGCCAAAACGGCCGCTCCGATCGAGGGATGAGAGATGTGCATGAGCATCATCCTCCTATCTGACCAGCAATACAGAACAATTCGCCCGAACAGTCACCTCGGCCGGATCGAGCCTGACCATCTCGGTGACCTGCCGGGCCGGCCGCTCTCATCGCACCAGGTTCATCTTGCGGCTCTGCTCTCGCGAGCCCACTCGAAGGTGACAGAAGTAGACGCCGCTGGCCACCTCCGAGCCGTGATCGTTGCGCCCGTCCCAGCGGACGGTGTAAAGGCCGGGCGATTGCGTATCGTTCACCAGCGTGATGACCTTCTGGCCGGTGATGTTGAAGATCTGCAGGGTCACCGGGCCGGGTTCGGTCAGCTGATAGCGGATGCTGGTCTCGGGATTGAAGGGATTCGGATAGTTCTGATACAGCCGGAAGGCGGCCGGCAGGCAGTGAACCACGACCGCATCCTCCACCCCGGTAGCGGCCCGGGCCAGGCGCAGGTCGTCCACGTAGATGGTGCCCTTGACGGTTCCGACGGAATCGTTATAGGTCATCTGGAAGCTGTCCACCCGCATGGTGCCCTCCAGGATCTGGTTGCCAAGCCAGCTGCCTACCGGATCGGAGCCCAGGTCCCATTGGACCAGGCGCCAGCCGACCCAGTCGATGGTGACCCATTCGCTGACCTCATGGTTGTCCACTCCACCGGCGGGTCCGCCATCGTCCACACAGAACCGGAACCGGTTATTGCTGCCGTCGCCGTAGAGAAAGATCTGCAGGGCATAGCTGCTGTCGAAGTGGACCGCATCGGAGTTGGGCGGCGGGAAATATTCCCGGATCAGCCAGCTGCCGGCCCCGGGGTTCCAGAGGTAATCGAGACGTCCCGAGGCGGTGCTGCCGGTGGCGGGGTTGACCACCGTGGTGTCGGTCGAGAAGGAGGTGCTGTCGGGATCGGTTCCCGAGGTGCTGCCGCTGCCCTCCGGGTCCCACCAGGGGACCACGCCGTCCTCGAAATCGTCGATGGTGGTATACTGATAGCTTTCGGTGCTGGTGGTGAAGGACCATTGATAGGTCTCGGCCAGTTCGTTGAGAAACAGGTCCCGAAGCCAGGTGTTGAGGGTCACCGTGTAGGTCTCGCCGGGATTGAGCAGATCGGACGGATAGATGAACATCACGCCGTGGGTGCCCAGCTCAAGATAGTCGAAGCTGCGGGGCACCGGCACGCCCGATCCGTCCTTGAGGACCACGTTCTGCGGGATGATGGTGCTGGGGTCGATGAACTCGTCGAACTCGGCCGAGATGACCGCATCGATGCGGGCGTTTTCCTCACCCGAGACCGGATAGGTGGCCATCACCTGCGGGCCGGTGGTGTCCAGCCGGGTGGTGCGAAAACCGAAGGTGTAAGCGCCGCCCTCCAGACCGTCGCCGTCGCCGTCCAGATAGTGGCCGTAGATATCCCGGGCGGAATCCTCGACCGTCACTAAATAATCGGTGGAGGGCAGCAGGTAATCGTCGGGATCGAAGGTCAGCTGTTTGTGGCTGCCGTCCCAGGCGAAGGCGCCGGTGGCCGGGGGCGCGATGGTGAAGGCCTCCTCGGCCGAGGGCTGATCCATGGCCCGGGTGAAGGTCATCAGGATATTCTCGAAGACGAAGATGCCGGTGTCACCCGAATCGGGCACCGTGGCCGTGATCATCGGCGGGATCTCGTTGACCAGCTCGAAATCCAGCCTGGCGAAGTCGTCGGCCTGAACCTCGACCGTGTCCGTCCACGTATTATAGCCATCCTTTTCGACCGTCACCCGGTAGCCGCCGGGCTCCAGATCGTCGAACAGATACAGCCCGTTGGAGGAATCGTCGGCGACATAGACCAGGCTGTCGGGCCACAGGGTGCAGCTGACGCCGTTGATCGGATCGCCGGTCTCCTCGTCGGAGACGATGCCGGAGAGATGGCCGGTGGTCAGCGGGTCGGCGTTAAAGTAATCCAGGAAAGAGGTCAGCAGGGTCCGGGCTTCCATCTTGAGGTAATCGTCGTTGCGCAGCCGGTTCTTCTCCGGGGTGTAATCGAAAAAGGAGGCCTCGGTGAGCTCCCCGGGCATCTGCAGGTCGTTCAGCACGCCCAGGTTGTAGCCCAGAAAGCTCCGGTCGCCGCGAGCGTACCAGGTGGTGGTGCGCAGCGCGGTCCACAGATCCTCGCCCATGATCTGGCTCATGGTCACCGCCTCGGGCCACTGGGGACTACCCGTGGGCAGCTCCTCATAGAGCACCAGGCTGTAATTGGAAGTTCCATCGAAGGCGTTGTGATGGATGGAATTGAACCAGTCCACGTTATTCGAATTGGCGATGTACTCCCGCTGGCTGAGAGAGGGATTCTGAATGTTATCGGTGCGGGTGATGATCACCGTGTCGGCGTTGGCGGCTTCCAGATAGTCGATTAAATAGAATCCCACCTTGAGATTGATGATTGTCTCGAAGGGCTTGATGTTTGGATAATCTCCGTGTCCGGGATCCAGGCAGATCTTCAGGCCGCTCAGATCGGCTCCCGCGGCCGCTCCGGCGGCGAGCAGAAGCCACACTATGGCCGTTGTGATCGTTCGTCCCCTGGCAAACATGATCGCCTCCTCGGCGGAATCGCGTGATAGGAAGAACTCCTCTGGAAAGAGGAAGAAAAAAGGGCAGGAGGGGGGATGCTCTCGCATCGTCCCGCCGACCCGCCCTCTTCGACTTGCCAATTGACCGGTGCGCTTACTTCATCAGGACCATCTTCCGAACCTGGGACCAGTTGCCGGACTTTAACTGATAGAAGTAGATGCCGCTGGTGGCCATCTGTCCGAGATGGTCGCATCCGTCCCACCGGATGCTGTGAGATCCGGAAGACTGGTTCTCATTAACCAGGGTCCTGACCAGTTGTCCCCTGACGTTGAAGATGCTTACCTCCACGGGACCGCTGACCGGCAGATCATAAGAGATGGTCGTGCTGGGATTGAAAGGATTAGGATAGTTCTGAGACAGGGCGTGATCTTCGGGCCGGACGCCGTGATCGGACGGAGGATCCGCCGCTGAGACGATGTTGGCCAGGGCCCGGTAGGCATTGACCCGGCCGCCGCCCAGCCAGCCGACATAGCTGGGATTCAAATGGTCGATATGATCGGAGGTGGTCAGCATCCGCTGTTCGAATTCGTCGCTGGTCATGGCCGGCTCCTGGACTTTCAACAGAGCGGCCACGCCGGAGACGATGGCGCAGGCGGCACTGGTGGAGGAACGCATGCCGTAGCTGTTGTCCCACAGATGCGAGTACATGCCGTTCCCCGGAGCGGAGACATCGACCCAGGTGCCGTAATAGGTGAAGCTGGCCGCCCGGTCGGAGATGTCCGTGGCCGCCACGGCCACCACATGATCGTAGGCCGCCGGATACATGATCGGACAGGTGTCGGGAGGGGCATAGGACTCGCTGGGGTCATCGTTGCCGGCGGCCGCCACTAATATGGCGCCTTTAGCGAAAGCGCTGTCGATGATCTCCTGCTCGAAGGCGCTGGCCGTGTCGGCCCGCGCCCAGCCCAGATTGATGACAGCAGCCCCGTTATCGGCGGCGTACTGGATGCCCTCGTAACCTTTGCGGATTTCCTCCTCGCCATCGCGGGAGACTTTGACGGTCATATAAGGGCAATTCCAGGACATGCCGGCGTTGGCCTGATCGTTATCAGTGACGCCGCAGCAGATTCCCGCCGAGTGGGTGCCGTGCAGGATGCCGCCCTCATCGGGTTGGTT
>CAZOYL010000134.1:0-7169 GCA_964584035.1 uncultured Gemmatimonadota bacterium
CCTCCGGATTGCCCGGGCTGAAGCTGACATACTCGGAGGTGAGCGTCATCGGGGTGTGGTTGACGTCGGCGCAGACCCATTCCGGATGCAGGGTATACATATGCTCCGGCTCGATGCCGGCCGGCGGCGGGGTGGTCCCCCGCCAGGCGTTGAAGGTGTTCAGCCAGGCGTGCAGCTCCAGCCCCCGCTGGTGGGCCTGCTCGATGGCGTACTGCAGGGGGTCCCAGCCGGGATCGGTGCCCAGGCTGGAGGGATTAGTGCCGGTCAGCTCAAAGGCCCAGGGCTCATAGTTGGAGGCGTAGAAGGCGTCGCCCTGGCCGCGGACCTGAAGGACGATGACGTTGAAATGGCCCTCCACGGCCCGGTCCATCACGCGGCGGATATTGGCCTTATGGGTCGACGAGTAGAGCCCTCCGGATGTATACGCCCAGCGGGTCACCCAGACGGCCCGGCCCTCCGGGTTGGCGGCCCGCAGGCCGGTCGCCGGGACGATCACCTGGACGGTCGCCAGAGCCGTCAGGACGGCGGCCAGGCGGATGATGCCGATGCAGGCTTTTATTCTCATAATCGTGCGCGATGCGCACCTACTCCTTTTTATCGGTGGTTTCCTCGGTCAGCCGGGTGAACGGGAAGACCAGGTCGACCGTCTCGGCCGGCCAGTTATTGGCATCGTAGGCCAGGACGAAATTCTTCAGCACCAGCCGGACCTTTTTGATCCGGGCGTCCAGGGGATCGAAGGCCAGGAAACCCTCCTTGACATCCCCCTTGAAGGCTTTCCCGTCCACGTACAGGGTCTGACGGATCAGCCCCATGCGCTCCAAAAAGCGGTTCTCTTCCACACCGGTGCGGCCCATCCGCTCGCGGTAGTAATCCTCGAAGCTGGGATGGTCCTGGCTGTCGCCGGCTTCCGCCAGATAGGCCATGAGCTGGTGGCCGCGATCGGAGGTCAGCAGGACGTCGGCCGGATTGAGGTTGACCTTGGGCAGGGTATAGTTATGCACCGTGACCGTGAACACGGTGAACCGGCCGGGGGTGTAGCCTAACTCGGGATCGACCCAATCGCCATAGGTATAAGGATTGGTCGAGGTCGAGCCGCCCCGGGAATGTTCCGGATACATGGCGTTGAGCTCCTCGTCGGTGACCGCTTTCACGGTTACCTTCAGGCCCGTTCTCTGGTATACCATGGTGCCATCATCCTGGAGCGTATACCCCTCTCCCAGCTCCTCCGGAATGGGGCTCAGCAGGGAGCGCATCTGCGCCCTGGGCGGGGTCATGGCGGCGCAGCCGAGGAGCGCGGAGACCGCTGCCAGGGTCACCAGCAGAACGCCGATTCGACACGTTCGAGGCATGGGCAGACCTCCCTGTAAAAGACCATTGCAAATGGTAACACGGTTTTACTGGTACACCTGGGCCTGCTGGGCGAAGCCGCCCGGCTGGGTCAGGGCGAAGACCAGGATATTGACGCCGAACTGCATCTGCCGGGTATCGTTGATCGGGCCGCCCCGGCTGGCGGGATTGACCCGCCAATCGCCGTTCCAGGCGTTGTTCAGGCTCTTGTTGGAGAACAGCACCACCATCCGGCCGTCCAGGAAGATGGCCTCCAGATATTCATAGATGGTGGGGGTTCCCCGGCCGGGGTAGGGGCCCCGGGCGATATCATCGCCGGCCGGCGGGCCGTCGAAATCGAAAAAGCAGTGGTACATCCATTGATCGCCGGGCAGCACCTCAAAATTGGCATCGGAGCCCAGGGCATCGCGGATCAGGGCCCGGGCGGAGGTGTCGAACGGTCCTCCCTTGAGGAAATAGGAATCGTCCACCAGCAGGAATCCTCCGGCCCGCAGGTATTCTCCCAGGTTTCTGGCCTCGGCCTGATTGTATTCCAGCTGGTAGTGGCCGGTGACGAAGATCAGGGGCACCTTGAGTCGGATCAGATTGCCGTCGTCCATGGTGAAGCGCTGCTGGATATCCACCTTGATATCGGTATAGGTCTCCAGGTACTCGGCCAGGTTCTGCATCGCCCGGGGAGAGGTGTTCCAATCGGGGTCGCCGCCGTAGTCGGTATGGGAGGTCTTGTAGCGGACCAGATCCATGTGGAAGTAGCCCTTGAGGTCCCGCTTGTCATTCGGGTTGACCACGATCTGGGCCCGGTAGCGGCCGGTGTCCATGTCGCTGACATCGAGAAGATCCTCTCCCAGGCTGGTGGCCTCGGGCTCCTTGGAGGCCTCCACCATGCCGGCGATGATCTCCGGCCCTAACTCCAGCTGCTGCGGCGCCAGATCGCGGTTGATGGTCTCTCCGGGCCGGGCCAGAGAGGCCAGGGCGGTGCCCCCGTGGACGGCCGAGGTCCTCATGGTCCGGGGCGTCACCGATTGGGGCCGGGTGATCTTCCGGGTCAGCTGCCGCTGCACCACCACCGGCCGCTTCATCAGCTCCAGCGCCTTGGACAGCCGGGGCGCCCGCTGCACGAACTTGACGCTGATGGGTTTGCGGGCCGGCTTCTTCCGTTCCGGGAGCTCCACCTGGTAGAAGATGAGCACGGCGTGGAAGGCCAGGGAGATGATCAGGCTCCACAGAACCACCTTGCCGGATCGCTGTCCGGGAGCCTCCAGCTCGACACCTTCGCCGTGATGTTTAAACCAGTGATCGAACATGATCGGGCGCTTTCACGAGGGGGATCAGGGCCCCCCTTCCTCCTCGGGCTCCGTGGCGATGGCCAGTTCGTCGATGCCCACCCCTTTGGCCGCGTCCATGACGTCCACCACCGCCTCGTGGAAGGTCTTCTTGTCGGCCTTGATGATCAGGACCTTGCTGCGATAGGTCGATCGAGCCTCTTCCAGGGCCCTGGGCAGCTCCTCCATGGTGACCGGGATCCCGTTCAGCTCCATCTCTCCCTCTTTGGAGATGACGATGTTGAGGTCCTTCTCGGGCGGCATGTCCGACTCGGCCGCCTTGGGAAGATCGACCCGCAGTCCGGGTGTGGTGGAGAAGACGGTGGTGACCATGAAGAAGATCAGCAGCAGGAACACGCAGTCCACCAGAGGCGTGATGTCCAGTCTGGATTCTTCGAGTTTGCTTGCGGTTCTTCTCACTGCGAACGGCTCCTCGCCAAATGGCCTAGGTCATACCCAGCTCTTCCTTCACCTCGCGTTCCAGCTGAGCGGCTCTCTCCTCTGAAATGTTCAGCAGAACTCTCTTGCTATGGAGCAGTTCCTGCTTGCCGGCCTCCAGGTTCCCGTCGGCGTATGCCATCTTGAGGGTCTCTTTATAGGAGACGAAGCGGCCCACCTCGGTGATCAGGGCATCCACGAAGCCGTGCGAGAACCGCTCCATGCCGGTCAGGATCTTGCTGGCCCGCTGGCGGAAATAGCTGTAGGCGATGACGGTGGGGATGGCGATGATCAGACCGGCGGCGGTGGTGATCAGCGCCTGGGAGATGCCGGCGGCCACCGTGCGGGGATCGCCGGCGGCGCCGACCGCGGCGATGGACTTGAAGGCCACGATCATGCCGGTGACGGTGCCCAGCAGGCCCAGCAGGGGAGACACCCCGCCGATGGTGCTCAGGACAGGCAGAAAACGCTCTAAATAGGAACGGCCGGCCTCCTCGGTGGAGGCGATCAGCTCGTCACGGATCTCTCCGATGGTCCGGCTCTCATGCATCAGAGCGTCGTAACGGTCCATCACCAGGATGAAGATGTAGGGCAGAATTCCTTTCAGCCCGCCGAGGAAAGTCTGAGCTTCCTGCACGCCGCCTTTTTTCAGCGCCTTGGCTGAATCCTTGAGGTGTTCATTGGCCTGGGCCTTGGTGGGGATCTTGTGCAAGGACCACAGCCGTTCGATGATGAAGGCCACCGACAGCAGCGAACACAGCACCAGAGGGACCATCAACGGGCCGCCTTGGACGATCAACTTGAACATGAAGACCCCCTTGGGGAAAAAGTCTCGGGCCGTTGTTCATCAATCTCTTGATTTCCGAGTCTGTCCGTTAAAAATGTTCTTAAAACGTCTCTTCGATCCAGGTCTTATGTTCGGCGGCGAACGCCACCGCATCCTGATGTTCCGGTTTGTCGCTATACAGCTCGATGACCGTGTTGTAGATCTCCAGGGCCTCGCTCCAGCGGCTGAGCTGCTCGTAGCTGGCCCCGATGTTGGCCCAGGATCCGACCACCACGTCGGTGTCGGGATACTTCTCGATGATCTGCTCGAAGGCCTCGATGGCGGCCAGGTATTTCTTGTCGTCGAACAGCACCACCGCCTCCTGATAGTCCTGGTAGGAGGTGATCTGGCCCAGCTCGTGAATCAGCTGGCGGGCCTGCTGGGCGCGGGGATTCTCGGGGAACCGTTCGATAACCTGCTGGTAGGCTTCCTTGGCCAGGTCGTATTCCTTGCGGTTGTAATGGTAGTCGCCGATGGTGAACTGGGCGTTGGGAGCGTAATCGCTGTTGGGAAAACGCTGCACCACCTGGCCGAGGGTTTTGATGGCTTCCTCGTCCTGCTCCAGCTGAAACCGGCACCAGGCGCTGTTGTACAGAGCGTCCTGGGCATATGGCGAGTCGGGATGCTGCTGTAGAAGCCGGCCATAGGCCTGCAGGGCCCGATCGTATTGGCGCTCGTTGTAGTAGCACTCGGCCACCTGATAACGGGCCTCACCGACCACGTCGCTCTCGGGGTACTGGGCCGACAGACGGGAGAAGGTTTCCCGGGCTTGGGCCCACAGACCCCGGCGGAAGTGGGAATAGGCCAGATAATAGAGGGCAAAAGCCCTGTTGGGATGTTCACCGTAGCCCTCTGTGAACTGCTCGAATCGCTCCGCCGATCCGTCGTAATCTTCCAGGTTGTAGGACATGATGCCCGCCTGGAAGAGCAGGTCGGCCCGGTAGGCCGAATCCGGAAACCGCTCCAGGGCCGTGGTATAGGCCTCCAGAGCGTTGCCATAGTCCTTCATCCCGTTCCAGCAGTTGCCCATGGTGTAATAGGCCTGCACCTTGAGCTCGTCATCGACCTGATCGATGACGAGCACTTTGCGGGCCGCCTCGATGCCGGGAGCGTATTCTTTGAGCTCGTAGAACAGATCGGCCATGATCAGGTAGGCCTCGGCCCTCTGGGCGGGCGTGTCGGCCGATTCCTCCAGCCGCCGGGCCAGGGCGATGGCCCGGTCCTTCTGCCCCGTCTTGAGGTAGCAGATGCCTAATTTCTGGCGGGCCTCCTTCTTGAGCTTGGGATCGGCGTCCAGGGTCATCAGCAGCTCGAGATCCGCGATGGCCTGGTCGTACTGCTCGAACTGAAAGTAGATCACGCCGCGGGCGAAGATGGCGTTGTGCTTGAGATGGTCGTCCTGGATGCGGTCGATGACGAAGGTGAAGTCCTCCAGCGCCCGGCCGTAATCCTGGCGGGCCACATACAGTCTGGCGCGGGCATAGCGGATCTGGGCCAGCACGGCGGGATCGTCCGACCGCTCCAGGGCAGCCGAGAGGATCTTCTCGGCCGTCTCGAAATCGCCCTTGGCGATATAGATCTCGTTGATCTCGCTGACCGCCCCGGCGAACAGATCGGACTGGGCCGGGATGCGGCCGAGATAGTCCAGCGCCTCCTCGGTCCGGCCCATATCGCGGCAGGTCAGCCCCAGCTCATAGAGGACCATGTCCCGGCGCACATTGGGCGACTCGGAGTATCGCTCCAGGAGCAGCTGGTAAGCTTCTCTGGCCCCCTCGTACTGCTGCCGCTGGTGGAGCAGCCGGCCCAGCTGCAGCAGGGCCAGGGGGGCATGATCGTGATCCGGCAGATCGCCGACCACCCGGCGGTAGGCGGCCTCCGCCTGGTCCCAGTTCTCCAGCATCTGATGGCTCAGGCCGATCCCGTAGATGGCGTTTCCCACCATGGGGCTGTCGGGGTGCAGATCGACCGCCTTCTGGTACTCCTCTATGGCTTGATCGTACCGGCCCCCTTGATAATAACTCAGGCCGATCGAGTAGCGGGCCTGATCGGCCGAAAAACCGATGCTCGGCCCCTCTTCGGAATATCCATCGACGAAGGTCTGATACTCCTCGGCGGCCCGGACGAACTCGTCATGCTGGAAATACAGCTTGGCGATCTTGTACTGCATCTTGGCCTGAAATTTCCGGTCGGTGTTGTTGTCCAGCCCCTCCCGGTAGATCTCTACGGCCGCCTCCAGGCCGTCCAGCTGGAAGGCCGTCTCGGCCATCTTCAGGTAGGCCAGCTCGACCAGGTCGGTCAGGGGCAGGAAATTCTCGGTTACGGCCCGGTAGGCATCGATGGCCTCCTTCAGGCGCCCCTCTTTGTTGTGGCACTCCCCGATCTGCAGCTGGGCCTTGGCCGACAGCTCCACCAGGCTCTGCTCCTCCTGACCCTTGAGGACGCTGCTCTCGGTCTGGGAGCGCTTCCGCAGCCGGCCCAGAAGCGCCTTGCTCCACTCCTGCTCGGAGAACTCATCGGGGGTGTAGCGGTCGATGACCGTCTGGTAATTCTCGATGGCCTGGGCGTAGTCTGCGGCGTCGTAGTAAGACTGGGCGATCTGATACTGTGCCCGGGCGGCATAATCGCCCTCGGGGAAGTCGTCCAGCTGCCGGGAGAAGGCCTCGATGGCCCGGTCGTATTGCTCCAGGCGGTAGTATGCCCAGCCCATGTTGTAGTGGGCCTTTTCGACATATTGGCTGCCCGGGAACAGGTCCAGGAGCTGCTGCGATTCCTCGATCACCCGGTCGTATTGTTCCTGCTCGTAGCGGGTGGCGATGATCTGGTACTGGGCCAGGCTGCGCATCCGTTCGCTGGGCGCCGTGCGGACCACATCCTGGAAATAGGACGCTGCTTGATCGTACTGGCCCAATTTCTTGTGGGCGTTGCCCAGCTGGTAGGTGGCGGCCAGCTTGACCGGGATATCGGTCTCCTGATCAAAGGTCACCGTGACCATGACCTGGTCCTCGTCCAGCAGGGAGCTCTCGGTCTTGACGATGCGTTCGTATTTCTCGATGGCCCGCCCGTAGTCCTCGATGACGAACAGGCCCTGCCCCTCCCGGAAATAGGTGGTCAGCTCCTGGGGTGAGGGGACCATGGTGCTGACCCCGACGGTGGCCAGGACGATCAGGATGAGAAGTTTTTCGATCATCGCTTCCTTCCCGGAGTCTCGGTCTTACCAGCCGGCCATGATGCGGAAG
>CAZOYL010000135.1:0-7149 GCA_964584035.1 uncultured Gemmatimonadota bacterium
CCCACCCACATGTCCAGCTTCAGCAGCAGGCTGAGCTTCCCGAGATGGTCCGGGGTCCGATCCCGGCGCGAGGAGAGAACGATCCGGATCAATGGAATGTCCACGCCCGCGACCACGATGATGACATACCACAGGGAATAAGTGCCGAACACATAGGGCAGCGGGCTGGCCATGACCAGCAGGATAAAAACCAGGCCGGCCCAACCCAGAGCCTCTGCCACACCGGCCACCGCCGGCAGCGTCCTGGCCCCGCCGGCCCGGTCGCCGGCCACATCCTGGGCATCCTTGAGGATCTCCCGGCCGAGGTGAAAGAGAAAGGCGAACCCGGCCGGGATTAGAGCCGGCCCGGGACGCCTCGCGGCGATCCCGCCATAGACGAAGGCCAGCCCGGCGGCCAGGGCCACGGTCAGGTTGCCCCACAGGACCGTTCTTTTCAATCGCACGCTGTAGGCCACCAACAGCAGGGCAACCGCCAGGGCGACGATCCATCCCCAAAAACCCAGCGCCGGGCCGATGCCCACGCCCAGGACCAGCAGGATGACGCCCAGAACCCCGGCCCGCTCCCGGCTCATCCGGCCCGATGGCAGCGGCCGGCGGGGTCTGTTGATCCGGTCGATGTCCACATCGCAGACATCGTTGATGGCATTGCCCCCGGCCGTGATCAGTCCGGCCACCAGGCAGGCCAGTAGAACAGGCGCCTCATCGGGCCGGATCCCTGAAGAGAGGGCGCCCACCAGGACCGCCCCGGCGGCGATGACCACGTTGGCCGGCCTGATCAGCTGAAGAATAACGGCCAGATGCTTCATGCGGCGGATGCTCTCCTTAAAATCTCAAAATTCATTGATCAAACCAAAGTGAACCTTCCCCCCGGTCAATCCATCCCCCTCCCCCAGCCCATAGTCCACTCCCAGGACCCCGAGACGCGACTCGACCCGCAGCCCGAAACCGTAACCGGCTTTTTCACCGCTGACCGTCAGCGGATCCTCCAGCGGAGGGTTCTCCCGGCGATAGAAATAATGTCCCCCGTCCAGAAACAGGAAGGCCCACGAGCGCCGTCCCAGCATAGTGCGGTATTCCAGGTTGGCCCACAGGATCCGGGAGCCGTGGAACTGTTCCTCGCGGTAGCCGCGCAGCGTCCGGGCGCCGCCCATCTTGAACTGCTCGTTCAGGGGCACGACCGCCTCATCGCTGCGGATCTCGCCCAGATGCACGCCCAGGGCCAGGACCTGATGCCGGAACAGCTCCCGGTACTGTTCCAGATCGGCGGTGAACTCGGTGCTCTGAACTTCCTGCCGAACCGGTCGATAGGTCTCGGTGGCGCGGTTGTTCTTGAAGCGATGGCGCACCGCAGTGGCGTACCGTCCTCCCCGGCGCGGAGCCAGCAGATCGTCGCGGACATCCAGCTCCAGACGCAGACCGATCGAGTAGGTCCGGCTTTTGGGCATCTCCTGGCCGCCCCGCGAATCGGGAATGACCCGCTCGGAGCCGAACAGCACCCCGGCGATGAGATGCTGCCCCAGGTAGCCGGTGGCCTCCAGCTCTATATTCGTCTGGGCGTAGGATGAATCCTGGTTTATCTGCTGAACATACCCTCCGGCGGTGACCGGCAGGCCCAGCAGCCAGGGTTCCTGATAGCCGAACCGCAGCCGGGAGGACAGCGGATCGCGGCGGTTCCAGGAGGCCTCCACCCGCCGGCCGGTGCCCATCAGGTTCCGGAAGGACAGATCCACCAGCCCGGTGAAATATCCCTCCTCGGTCGCGCCGCCCGGCTGGTAACCGACCACCCCGTCGATCCGGTTGGTCCGGCCCTCCTCGACGGGAACGCTGAGGACGATCCATCCGGGTCGATCTCCGGGGAGCACCTCGATCTGGCCCACCTGCCGGAAATATCCCAGTCGCTGCAGGGCTCTTCGGGCCCGCTGCAGGGCTCGGTCATCGAACCGATCCCCCTGACGAATGCCCATCTCCCGGACGATGACCGCGTCCCTGGTGATGGTATTGCCCTGCGGCTCGATGGCGGCGATGCGCACCACCGGGCCTTCTTCAACGAGAAGCCTGAAATTCAAGCGATCCTCATCCGTCAGGCGGAGATCGGAGATGCGGACCTGGGCATAGGGATAGCCCTCATTCTCATAGGCCGTCAGGATACGGTCCAGATCGGCCTCCAACAGGTCGCCCCGGAAGATCTTCCCCGGGCGCAGCTCCATCAGGTTCTCCAGCGACCGGCGGTCGAAGTGGCTCTGGCCCTCCAGCTCCATCTCCCCGATGTGCACCAGGGGCCCCTCCTGCACGGCGATGACGATATCCACGGCGGCCGAATCGGCGTCAAAGGCCAGCCCAAGTGAGTCGATCCGGGCCTGGAGATATCCCTCATCGCGATACCGCTCCAGCAGCGTGATGATATCCGCGGCCAGCACAGCCCGGTCCAGGACCGCGCCCGGACGGGTCTGGATCAGTCCCAGGAGGACCTTTTCGGTGACCGTCCGGTGTCCCTCGATGTCCACCTGCCGGACCACCGGCTGGCCCTCGATCCAACCGTGATTAAATATCACAACAAAAACTAATATAGTTAGTTGAACAGTTTTCTTAAAGTAATCTCTCATATCAATAACCTTCGTGCCTCAGAAGAACGCCCGCATCTCGGCCCGGCCCGTATGACGGGTGGGACGGTCCGGCTGCGATCTCAGGCTGTACGTCACAGTGGCCGAGACGTACTGATTGATCTGATAATCGGCCGTAAGGTTCCAGTGGTAGTTGTCGCCCACCCGGTTGCCCCTGGCCATTTCCCAGGAAATGCTGGACCCCTCCGGGTCGGCTGTCACCGTGGCCCAGGTGAAATCGGTGCGCAGGCGCCCCTGGGAAAGAAAGGAGTAGGCGGCGCTGGGCGTCAAGGCGATCAGCCGGGAAGAGGTCCGCCCGACCGCATCCCGGTCGCTGCGCCACTCCGGTTCCAATGACAGCTCCACGCCGGCAGAGGGGTAAAGGGTTCCTTTGGCGGACAGATCATCGGTCCGGATACGGCTCCTGGGAAGCCCCTCCACTTTGCGGAATTGGTTTTCATGGGCGTACTCGACCCGCAACAGGGGCCGGTTTCCGGGGGCCAGGTCGACCCGAAGGGAGCGTTCGATGCGCAGGTTCTCCTCCCCGCCGGTGACATACTGGTTATTCTCCCGGTCGCTGGACAGGTAACGCAGGCGCGCTCCCAGGTCGCGGCGCTGCGGGAACAGGATGAGGTCCTGCTGGAAGGTGATCTCGCCCCGCAGGGTGGTCTCATCCCGCTGGAACCGGTTCAGCTGGAGCAGATAAATGGCGATCTTATCTTCCTCGGTGGTCTCTTCATCGATCTTCACATAGGTGTCGGTGGACAGGTTGCGCAGCCATCCCATCAGGCCGGCGGTCTCCTCCGGCACGGCGCGATGGGGAGCCAGCCCCAGGCGCAGGCCTACCTCCAGATCGGTGATGGGAATGGAGTCGCCCACCGTCTCTACGCGAAAGATCCAGTCGCCATCGGAATCGGGTATATACTCACCGTCCTCTAAACGGTAATCGCCCTGGCCCTCGCCGACCTCGATGGGGATCCGGCGCCGCTGGCTGCCCTGACGGTTGGCGACCTGATAATCCAGCTGGGCCTGGAAAGATCCTTTGAGCGGAGAATAGCTGGTCCGGGAGCGAATCAGGTCCACCCTGCTGTTGGTGCCGGCGGTTTCCTGGTAGCGAAGTGTCCGTCGGGTGTACTCCGTGCTCTGGGTCAGAGAGCGCCAGTTGTTCAGCTCCAGCCGGCTTTTCAGCGTCCGGCCCAGGCTTTCCTTAAGCCAGCCGTTCCGATAGAGCTCGCTCTGTCGATAGATCCACTCGGCCGAGAGGATCAGGGCACCCAGTCCCGTGGTGGATAAGGCTCCGCGAATCTGCTCGTAGCGATCGCCGCTGACGAATTGCTGCGCTTCGCTCTCCTCCCGGGATTCGCGTTCCCAGGAGAGCATCGGCCGTATCTTCCAGATGACCTGTTCGGCGGTCAGACCCTGCCGGCCCCAGCGAGTATCCTGAGCGACGGAGAGTGAATCCGCTGATTCACCTGTTTGCCGCCGGCTATCGACGATCTCGTAATATCCCCGCAGATGCGGCCAGGTCTCGGGCGCCCATTCGGATTCCAGCCGCCGCCGGGTGGAGGAAAATCGATCGCCCCGCTTGAGAGATCCGTATTCCCCACCCAGGCTGAAAACCTTCAGAGGCCGGTAGGTTCCGAACAGCTCTCGAACCTCCTCCCCCTCGGGAGCGCGGTCACGGTCCAGATCCCAGCGACGGTAATACTCGGCATCCTCGGTCCGCCCAATGGCCCGGAAACGGTCATTTGTGGACCGCAGGCGTCCGGTCAGATCGAACCGGCCCAGGTCTTGCGAGCCTATCCGCAGGGTCTGATGGTTCAGAACGCCCTGGAGGGCAATGGCCCGGCCGGTGTTGTCCCCATCGCCCAGGTCTGAAAATGTGTTCTCATCCCGATGACTGACGCCCAGCTCGGCGCTCAGCTGTGCCCCGGACCAGGGCTCAAATCGAGCGTGGATATCGGCCAATGTATGGCTGCTGGCCAGAGGTAAATAGATCCGCGGCAGATACCGCCGTTCTCCCTCCCCCTGATAGACATAATAATAGCGGTTGTCTTCCAGGCTGAATTCCCGGCTGTACTGTCCGTCTTCGGTGCCCACATCGCTGAAGGATACAAAATACAGGCCGACAGAATCGGGACCAACGTAGAGAAAATAGGCCGAATCGGCCCAAACGTAGTCTCCCCTTTCCCCGGCAGCGGTATCGGCCAAAACCCAGCCGTCGCGCCAGGCCGCGCCGGCATCGTCTCCGGCCTGTGCCAGCACCCGGCGATCCGCATCGGACAGGGCCACATCGATGGGACTGTCCCTGTCCTCGGTCTCCCGGACCAGCAGAGTCTGGATTTTCAGCCGGTTTCCCGCCAGGAGAAGATCTCCCTGACCGCCATAAAAACTGCGCTGGTATTGCCGGCCGGAGTACTCATAGTCCACCACGATACGGGATTCTGACGTGACCAGGCGGCGCTGTGTGAAGGTGATCTCCCCGTTGCCGTACTCGATGATATAGTCGTTATTCTGGCCCCGGGTGACCCGCTCTCCATCCACCCATACCTGTTCGGTCCCGGCCACCACGATGATGCCGGCATGGCCCTCATGGTCGGTCAACCGGTAAGGGCCCTGCTTGCCTTCGATCCCGGAGAAACTCATCGACCGAAAGGTCCCCTTGGACACGGCTCCCGCGGCGGTGATTCCTCCCCAGGAGGCCCGGGCTGTGCCCTTTGCGCCCTGGAGTTTCCGCTCGAAGCGCCCGAATTCTCCCTCACGGTGAGAGATCTCATAATCCCCCAGCGTGGCGGCGGCGCCCTTTCCGCGGATCTCGACCAGGACCTTGTCGATCTCCTCCAGCGTCTGTGTGTCCCCCTCGGGCTGCAGCGGACTGCTCTGATCCGAGAGCAGAGCCACTACCTCCACATCCGGCGATATCTGTCCGGAGATGTTGACGCGCAGGGATTGTTCCAGGGAAAGATCCCGCTCCGATCCCAGAGAGATGGCGAAGGTCTTGCTGCCGCCGACGCGAAGGTCGGGAGGAACTGAGAGCATGGACTGTTGGGGTGAGGTGAATGGAGCGAGGGCCGAATCGTCCCGAGACGGCGAACCATCATCCTGAAGAGGGGCCGCCCGGTGATAATACCGCTCCCGGAGAGGGAAGGGCAGCCGTTGATAGGAGATTCGAACGGCAGAGGCGGCCGCCGGTGCTTCCATGAAGGTCAGCAGGCCGGCATCGGGATCGAGCCGATAATCCCGGTCTCTCGCCAGAAGGTCTCCGTCTACCCGGACCTCCTCGCTGCCCGCCAATAGAAAGCGATCCGGCAGCTGAAAGGGCCCGGCCGTCCCGTCCACCTCCAGCACCGTGTCTCTCAGGAGAAGCGAATAGGAAGCGACCGGCCCGATGATCTCTGCGCCGGCGCCCGATCCCGTGAGCAGCCATCCAAAGAACAACAGAAGATGCAGGTGCCGGCCGATGGATGGAACCTTCATCATCTCGATCCTCACGGTCCGTTCATGACCGCTGAGCATCTACCGCTGCGCCGGCTCGCCCTGGCGAAGAATGGTGAAGACCTGTACACGGTCATTTCCGGAATCCAGCAGATAGATCCGGTCCAGACCGGAGACGGCCACGTCCATGGGCGAACGCATCGAAGCCGGCCCATCCCCCGGACCACCCAGGCTGAGCAGCAGCTCTCCCAGAGGACTGAACACACACAGCCGGTCACCACCGGTGTCGGCCACATAGAGATATCCGGCACGATCCAGATCCACGCCCTGGGGACCGTGAAGATGCGTTTCTCCATGGCTGCCGATATAGGCGCCGAAGGTGTCGTAGCAGACCACCCGGTCATTCCCCGGATCGCTGACATAGACTTTGTTGTCCGCACCCAGTGTCAGGGCGGCCGGGGAACGGAGCCGTTCCCGGGCCGATCCGAAACCGCCGAAGGCGCGGTCGGTCTGGCCGAAGGGAGTCAGCTTCCAGATCTGCTCCTGCTCGGCATCGCTGACGAACAGCTCCCCGGTAGAAGCCACTTCCACATCCCACAGGAAACCGAAGGCGGGATTCTCCTCCTCCGAGACCGGTATGCTGGAAAGATAATTGAGATCCCGGTCCAACCGCTGGATACGGCGATTCTGTGAATCGGCCACATAGATATTCAATCCCTCTCGAGCGGTCAGCCCGGTGGGGCTGCTGAACCGGCCCGGTCCCCAGCCGAATCCTCCGATCTCCTCAAGAAAACGTCCCTCGGGACCGAACTTCTGTATTCGGTGGTTGCCCGTATCGGCGACGTAGATATAACCCGACGGATCCAGAGAAATTCCCCTGGGATGGAGCAGCTGACCGGGGCCATTGCCGGTGCCCCCGAAGGATCGCACGAACTCAAATCCGCTCGGCGGTGCGGCCGGTGCCCGGCCCCACCAGGAGATCTGCTCACGGCCCGGCGGCGCGCAGGACACCAGCAGGGCGGCGCCGATGAGCACCAGGGCCGTGCCGATCAACGGCGTTGATCCCCGGCAGACGGCCGAATGAATTCCATGACCGGACATGATGAGTCGCTCC
>CAZOYL010000136.1:0-7137 GCA_964584035.1 uncultured Gemmatimonadota bacterium
CGATCTTGACCCGCTGGGCCTCGCCCCCGGACAGGGTGGTGGCCGGCTGGCCCAGACGGAGGTAGCCCAGCCCGACATCGGCCAGCACCTGCAGCGGGCGGGTCACCTTGGGCCAGCGGGAGAAGAAGGACAAAGCCTCCTCCACGGTCAGGTCCAGGACCTGAGCGATGTTTTTCCCTCGAAAGGCCACCTCCAGGGTGTCGCGGTTGAACCGGGTCCCGCCGCAGTCCTCGCAGGTGACGAACAGGTCGGCCATGAAGTGCATCTCGATGCGCTGATGGCCCTCGCCCTGGCAGGTCTCGCACCGTCCCCCGGCCACGTTGAAGGAGAAGCGCCCCGGGGCGTAACCCCGGACGCGGGCCTCGCGGCTCCTGGCGAACAGATCCCGGATGGGCGAGAAGGCCTTGATGTAGGTCACCGGGTTGGACCGCGGGGTCCGGCCGATGGGGGCCTGATCGACCAGAACGACATCGTTGATCCAGTCCTCCCCGCGCAGGTCGCCGTGGTCCCCGACCTTCTCGATGGCGTTGTGAAAATGGCGGTCCAGGGCGCGAAACAGGATGTCGTGCACCAGGGTGCTCTTGCCCGAGCCGGAGATGCCGGTGACGCAGATCATCCCGCCCAGGGGAAAGCGCACGCTGAGCTCCTTGAGGTTGTGCTCCCGGGCGCCCAGCACCTCGACGAACTCCCGCCGCAGCTTGCGCCGCTGGCGGGGCAGGAGGATGCGTCTGCGGCCGTCCAGGTAGGCGGCCGTGAGCGACTCGGCATGACCCTTCAGCCGCCCGGCCGAGCCCTCGAAGATCAAACGCCCGCCGCGCTCGCCGGCGCCGGGCCCCAGATCGACGATCCAGTCGGCGGCGGCGATGACGTCGCGGTCATGCTCCACCACCAGGATGGTGTTGCCGTTGTCCCGCAGGCTTTTAAGGATCTCGATCAGCCGCCCGGTGTCGCGCGGGTGCAGGCCGATGGTGGGCTCGTCCAGCACGTAGAGCGTGCCCGACAGGCTGTGCCCCAGGGAGGCGGCCAGCTGGATACGCTGGGCTTCGCCGCCGGACAGGGTCCGGGTCAGACGGTCCAGGGTGAGGTAGGACAGGCCGATGCGCGCCAGGCAGTTCAGCCGCGAGGCGATCTCCTTGAGGAGCTGACCGGAGATGTCCCGCTGGAAGCGACTCAGCCTCAGCTTGCCGAAGAAGCTCTCGGCCGCCTCGATGTTCATCGCGGCGATCTCGGCGATGGTCCTGTCCTTCACGGTCACGTTCAGCGCCTCGGGCCGCAGGCGGGCCCCGCCGCACAGCGGGCAGGTGGTCTGGCTCTGGTAGCGGCGCAGGAAGACCCGCTTGCCGATCTTATACTTTTTCTTCTCGATCCATTTGAAGAAGTCGTGGACGCCCTCGAACCCGGGGGCGCCCTCCATGATCATGCGGACCTCTTTTTCGTGCAGCTTGTGGAACGGCACATCGAGGCGCACGCCGTGCCGCCGGGAGAGCTCCTCCAGCTGGTCCTGGAACCAGTCCCAGTGCGACTTGGTCCACGGCACGATGGCTCCGTTGCGCAGCGTTTTGGTCCGGTCGGGAACGATCAGGTCGAGGTCCAAACTGAGCTTGTTACCGAACCCGTGGCATTCCGGGCAGGCCCCGAAGGGGCTGTTGAAGGAGAACAGCAGCGGCGACGGCTTGATGAATTCCCGGTCGCAGTGGGCGCAGTGGAAACGGTCGCTGAACTTGAGCTGCTTGCCCCGCTGGCGCCACACCACCACCCGGCCGGCGCCCTCGTCCATGGCCGTCTGGACCGAGTCGGCCAGCCGCTTGCGGATGTTCTTTCCGGCCGTCAGCCGGTCGACCACCACCAGGATCTCGCCCGGGGGCAACTCGGCGGCCTCGCCCGCCTCGGCAAGATCGATGATCTTGCTGCCGGTCACCAGGCGGACGAATCCTATCGCTCGCAGATTTTTGGAAAGCTCGGCGAAGGAGGTATCCGCTCCCGGCGTCAACGGAAAGGTGATCATCATCCGGGCTCCGGCCGGAAGTTTCAGCACCCGATCAACCACATCCTGAACGCTATCGGGCTTGACCTCGCGGCCGCAATCGGGACAGCGTGTCTTTCCGATGCGGGCGAACAGCAGGCGGAGATGGTCGTAGATCTCGGTGGCCGTGCCCACGGTGGAACGGGCCGTGCGGACCTCGTTCTTCTGCCCGATGGCGATGGCCGGGGCGATGCCTTCCAGTTGGTCCACCTCGGCCTTGTCCATCCGCTCCAGGAACTGACGGGCATAGGTGGACAGCGACTCCACATAGCGGCGCTGGCCCTCGGCGTAGATGGTGTCGAAGGCCAGCGAGGACTTGCCCGAGCCGCTCACCCCGGTGATGACCGTCAGCGTGTTGCGGGGAATGGTCACGTCGATATTCTTCAGATTGTGCTTGCGGGCCCCGCGGACGCGGATGGCGTCCTGAAGCTGGATCTGTTTTCGGGAATTGGACATGATTGAAAACCAATCTTACAGAGCCGGGACGCGGCCCGTACAAAAGGTTCAAACTACTAATATACCACAGGAATCACGTGTTGTCAACGGGGCGCAGGCGGTGAATTCGAGGAGTGATGGGGTGAGAGAAGAGAGATATTGGAGAAAAAAGGCCATGGCGGCGAGTGCCGTCATGGCCTTTAAGATCACCCAGCAGGTCCGGTCAGAATGAGAGCTCGGCAGCAGGAGAAGGGAATACTCTCAAATCAGACAGGACTCACACTGGGTGGTGTGCTGGAGCGGAGCGGTCTCCGGCCCGGAGGCCGGAGACCGGAGAGGAGGGAAGACGAACTTCCCTGAGATAAAGCGGTGAGAATATAGCAGAATCGTTTCTGGGTGTCAAGGGGAAATTCATTTCTGCGAGAAAAAAATACATGACAGTGGGAAATCAATAATCAGTGAGCGGGAGGCGGCGGCAGCGGTGGGGGGAACAAGGCCGGAGAGCTTGTTGCGTGCATATATAGATCGCGCATTCATGTATCACACTCAGGTCTCTCAATGCACGATCGACGGCCTATTGCTTTGCTCTCAATCTCTGACTCATGTAGGCCAGGGCATAGACGGCCGCGCCGGCCAGGTACATATAGTACCTTAATCCATAGTCAAGCTGGAAGATCCTGGTGACGATGGCCGGATAGAAGAAGATCAGCGAGGCGGCCAGGAACAGAGGCGCTTCGTACCACCTGTTTTTCACAATGCACCAGCCCTGCACCGCGTTGGCGAAGGCGCAGGCTCCCAGGGCGGCCATGGCGAAGATCAGCAGCGCCCGGGGCCAGCTGTCGACGCCGAACAGGATCAGCTCGGAGTTGAACACGAACATGAAGGGGATCACCGCGGTGCGCAGGTCGTAGACGAATCCCTTGACGCCGGTCGATATCGGATCTGATTTGGCGATGGCGGCGGCAGCATAGGCGGCCAGGCCCACCGGAGGGGTGTCGTCGGCCAGGATGCCGAAGTAGAAGCAGAACAGGTGCGCGGCCATGGCCGGGATGACCAGGGAGCTGCCCTGGGAGCCCAACTTGACGATGATGGGCACGGTGATGGAGGCCATGACGATATAGGTGGCCGTGGTCGGCAGGCCCATACCCAGGATCAGGCTGGCCACGGCGGCGATCAGCAGCAGCAGGAAGATGTTGCCCCCGGAGAGAAACTCCACGATCTGGACCACCATGCTGCCGATGCCCATGGTGACGATGCCCACCACGATGCCGGCCGTAGCCGTGGCCAGGGCCACCGTCAGCATGTTGCGCGACCCGGACATCAGCCCTCGCCCGATCGTCCTGGCCGCCCGCCACAGCCCCCGGTGCGGGCCGGAGCCGTTCCGGATCGCGGCCAGCATCTCCTTGGTCAGGATGATGATCATCAGGATAAGGATGGCGTTGAAGGCGGCCAGCTTGGGCGTGTGGCGCAGGACCATCAGCTCGTAGATCAGGACGGCCAGCGGAATGAGGTAATAGAATCCCCTCTTGAGGACGGTCCGGAAACGGGGCAGATCGGCCCGGTCCAGCCCCCGCATGTTCAGCCGGGAGGCTTCCAGAGGGGTGATGTAGAACAGGGCGGCATAGGAGACCAGGGCCGGGACAGCGGCGGCCTTGACCACGTCCAGGTAGGGCACGCCCAGGTATTCGGCGATGATGAAGGCCGCCGCGCCCATGATCGGCGGCATCAGCTGGCCGTTGGTGCTGGCGGCCACCTCGGTGGCGGCGGCGATCCTGCCGGGGTAGCCCACCTTTTTCATCAGGGGAATGGTGAAGGTGCCGGTGGTGACCACGTTGGCGATGCTGGATCCCGACACCAGGCCGGTCAGCCCGCTGGACACCACCGCGGCCTTGGCCGGCCCGCCCTTGAACCGGCCCAGCAGGGAGATGGCCAGGTCGTTGAAAAATCGGCCGGCGCCGGCCCTGTGCAGCATCGAGCCCAGCAGGACGAACAGGAACACCGTGTTAGCCGACACGTCCAGGGGAATGCCGTAGATTCCCTCGGTGGACAGGACCACCTGGCTGAGATATTTGCTGACCGTCACCCCGCGGAAGGCGAAGATGGGCGGCATGTGCGGGCCCAGAAAGGCGTAGGCGGTGAACAACAGGGCGATGATCACCAGGGCCGGGCCGATGACGCGCCGGGACGCCTCCAGGACCAGAATGATGACGGCCATGCCGATGATGATATCCCGGAGGATGGGAAGGCCTGCCCGCATGGAGATCCCGGTCCAGTCCAGGACGATGTAGAGCACGGACGCGGCCGAGACGAAAGCCAGGACATAATCATAGAACGGGATCGCATCGGTGGAGGGGAGCGCTTCCCGTTTCGAGGCGCGCTTGATCGGGGGAATGGTCAAAAAGGCCAAAGCGATGGCGAAGGACAGGTGCACGGCCCGGACGGTGATGCTGTCCAGGATGATGAACCGCGGCAGGGACAGCTGGAACAGGGCCCAGGCGATGGACAGCAGGCCGACGACGTAGCGGTCCCTCCGACGCCCCCGGCGGGCCGTCCCCATCTCCTCACGGAGCAACTCTCGGGCATAAGCGGATGTTTTCTTTTCGCTCATGGTCGGGGTTGATAATACGGCCGGCGGACCAGAGCCCGCCGGCCGTGGAAAGACGATCGGATGGCAGGATTCCCGGCGGTCAGGATCGATCGGTGGCCGTCAGTTTCGGGTCGATGAATCGGTCCAGTCCGGACTCGCGGTAATATCGCAGCGCGCCGGGATGCAGGGGCGCGGACAAGCCCTGGAGCATGTTCTCCCGGGTCAGCACCTGGTAAGCCGGGTGAAGGCTTTTGAAATCCTCGAGGTGTTCGAAGATCTCGCTGGTGATGAGGTAGACGATATCCGCATCCACCCCGGCGGAGGTCACCAGGGTGGCCTTAACGCCCACCGTGGGGATATCGGCTTCATTGAGGGCCTGGGGATAAAAAGTCTTCGGAATGGTCGACGGGGCATAGTAGGGGAGCTCCCGCACCATGGCGTCGATCCCCTCGCCGCGGATGGGAACGATGAAAACTTTGACCCGCCCGGCGGTGGCCTCCTTGATGTTGCCGTTGGGATGCCCCACGGTGTAGAAGAAGGCGTCGATGCGCCCGTCGTTGAGCAGGGCCGGCGCCTCCACGGCCTTAACATATTCAGCCGCCAGGTCGTCCTCCGACAGCCCGGCCGCCGTCAGCACGTCGCGGGAATTCTGCAGCTGGCCTGAGCCGGGATTGCCCAGGTTGACCCGCTTGCCGCGCAGATCGGTTATTTCTCGAATATCGCTGTCCCGGGCGGCGATCAGGGTGATCGACTCCGGATGGATCGACAGCACCGAGCGGAGGTCCTGACGGGGACCATGCCCGGCCCATTCCGCCAGGCCGTGATAGGCCTGATACTGCCGGTCCGACTGGGCCACCCCGAACTCCAGGTCCCCGCTGAGCACGGCGTTGATGTTGTAGACCGAGCCGGCCGTGGACTCCACCGTCATCTTGATGCCGTACTGGTCGCGCTTCTGATTGACCATCCGGGCGATGGCGCCGCCGGTGGGATAATAGAGCCCCGTCACCCCTCCGGTGCCGATGGTGACGAAGGTCGTTTTGTCACCGCCGCAGGAGGCGAGCAGGAGTGTGGAGAGGATCAGGAGCGTGGTCAGTTTCACTTCATCACTCCCACCTGCACATCGCGAAACCTGGCCGGCGCGGTTCCGTGCCCGGTGTGGGCCACCTGTCCGGGCTGGCCCTTGCCGCAATTGGCCGTGCCCCAGACGTTCCAGTGATCTTTGCTGCAGATGGCGTCGCAGCCGCCCCAGAACTTGGGCGTCATGCCGGTGTAGGTGGCATTTTTCAGCATCCGGCCCAGCTTGCCCTTCTTGATTTCGTAGGCCAGCTCGGTGCCGAACTGAAAATTGAGCCGCTTGTCGTCGATGCTCCAGCTTTTATTCGTCAGCATGTAGATGCCGTCGTCGGTGTCGGCGATGAGGTCGTCCAGGCTCCAGGTGCCGGGCTGCAGGCTGACGTTGGTCATGCGGATGATGGGGATGCGGTTCCAGCCGTCGGCCCGCATGGAGCCGTTGGACCGCGTGGGGGCGTCGTGATGGATCCGGCGCAGCTGCTGGGCCGTCTCCCGGGAGGTGAGATAGCCGACGAACAGCCCCTCTTTGACGATATCGGTCTTCTGCGCCGGCACGCCCTCGTCATCGTATCCGAAGGTGCCCAGTCCGGTGGGCGTCACCGCGTCGGCGGTCAGGTTGACGATCTTTGAGCCGTATTGCAGGGAGCCGTATTTGTCGGGCGTCAGAAAACTGGTTCCGGCGTAGGCCGCCTCGGTGCCGAAGACCCGATCCAGCTCGATGGGGTGGCCGCAGGACTCGTGGACCTGCAGGGCCAGCTGGGGACCGTCCAGGATCAGGGTGGTGACGCCGGCGGGACATTGCGGCGCCTGCAGCAGGGCCATGGCCTCCTCGGCGATGCGCCGGGCGTTGCCGGCCAGGTCCCATTTCTGAACGAATTCCCAGCCGGCCGTGCCCTGGTGCCGGCCGAAGGAATTGGGATAGGAGCGCTGCTGCATCTCCCCCTGGCTGACCGCCTTGACCACCAGCCCCAGGCCGGTCTCGATGATCTCCTGTTCGATGAAGCTGCCCTCGGTGCTGGCC
>CAZOYL010000137.1:0-7012 GCA_964584035.1 uncultured Gemmatimonadota bacterium
CAAGATCGTGCAGAAGCTCAAGATGGTCGGCAAGGAGGGCGGTGGCCTGTTCATGATCGATCGGGAACTTGGCCAGCGCGTGTTCACTCCTCCAGCCGCGGAAGGAGGCGAATGATGAGCATTCAGTTCAGCGCTGACGAGATCTTCGAGATGGCCGAGCAGATCGAGCGCAATGGAGCCAGATTCTATCGCCAGGCGGCAGAAGGCTGCGTTCAGGATGAACATGCCCGGAAGCTGTTTGGGCATCTGGCCGACATGGAGGACGATCACGAGAAAACTTTTCATCAGATGAGAGCCGGCCTGCCGGATAAGGAGCGGGGATGGAGCCTGTTCGACCCGGAAGATGAGGCGGCTCTCTATCTTCAGTCTTTCGCCGGGGGACATGTTTTCAATGTCAAGGAAGATGCCTGTGATCGGCTCACCGGCAACGAGGAACTGAAAGATATTCTGAAGATCGCCATGGGGATGGAAAAGGACTCCATCGTCTTTTACCGGGGTATCCAGGAGATGGTTCCGGAGAAGATGGGCCGGGAGGAGATCGACGACATCATTAAGGAGGAGATGAAACACATCACCATCCTGAGCAAGGAGCTGGCCTCCTTGAATTCTTAAACAACTCGAGAGATGCCGACATGAGCACTTCCTTTCAAGCTGTTCAGGTGAGCAAGAACGTCCACTGGGTTGGTGCCGTCGACTGGGCCATCCGGAATTTCCATGGATACGCCACCGGCCGGGGATCGACTTACAATGCCTATCTCATTACGGCCGAGCATCCCATTCTGGTGGATACGGTCAAGGCGCCTTTCAAGGACGAGATGATGGCGCGGATCGCATCGCTGGTGGATCCGGGCCGTATCGGCACGATCATCTCCAACCATGCCGAAATGGACCACTCCGGATGTCTTCCGGAGGTGATCAGGATGGTCAAGCCCGAAAAGGTCTTGGCCTCCGCCATGGGAGCCAAGGCGCTCCGGGAGCACTTTCATCTGGATGACGAGATCGTGCCCGTGAAAGATGGGCAAAATGTGAACCTTGGCGGTGAGAGCCTGACCTTCCTGGAAACGCGGATGCTTCATTGGCCGGACAGCATGATGACCTACCTGGCCGGGGATAAGGTGCTCTTCTCCCAGGATGGCTTCGGGATGCATCTGGCTTCCGGCGAGCGATTTGCCGATCAGATCGAGGACTGGATACTGGACCGGGAAGCAGCCAAATACTACGCCAACATCCTGATGCCTTTTTCTCCGCTGATCGCGAAACTGCTCCAGCGGCTGCCGCAGCTCGATCTCGATATCGCCATCATCGCTCCCGATCACGGTCCCGTCTGGCGGCAGAAGCTGAACAGGATCCTGGATCTGTACACACGCTGGGCAGAACAAAGGCCCACCGGGAAGGCTGTGGTGGTCTATGACACCATGTGGGGCAGCACGGAGAAGATGGCTCGATCCATCGGCGACGGCCTCACGGCGGGCGGCGCCATCGTCAGGCTTCTGCCTATGGGGGCCTCGCATCGCAGTGACGTGGCCACCGAGATCCTGGACGCCGGCGCGCTAATGGTGGGCTCGCCCACCATCAATAACAACCTGTTTCCTACCATAGCCGACGTCCTGTCGTATTTGAAGGGTCTCAAACCTCAAAACCTCATCGGGGCGGCCTTCGGGTCCTACGGATGGAGTGGCGAGTCCGTGGGTCTGATCAGAGAGATTCTTGGGCAGATGAAGGTGGAGGCGGTCGCGGAAGATCTCAAGCTTAAATATGTGCCCGATGAAGCGGCGCTGATGCAGTGCGCGGCCCAGGGTGCATCGATGGCCCAAAAACTCAAGGAGCGCAGCTCTTCTTAGCGGTCCTGCCGATGTGGATTCCGGGGAAAGGAGGTGCGTTATCGAGAATAAAAACATCGATCTGAAGGCCCTCTTCGATATCAGCTACGGGCTGTACATCGTTTCCTCATATCATGAGGAGAAACTCAACGGCCAGATTGCCAATGCCGTTATGCAGGTGACGGCGGAGCCGGCCTGCATCGCGGTGGCCATCTCTAAAGACAATCTCACTCATCAATTCATCGATAGCAGCGGCAAGTTCGGCGTCTCGGTGCTGGAAGAAGCAACACCTATGGAGCTGATCGGATTGTTCGGATTCAAATCCGGCCGGGATGTCGACAAGCTCGCCAAATGCGAACACCGGATAGGTGTCACCGGATGCCCGCTGGTGACCGATCACGTCCTCACCGTGATCGAGGCCGGTGTGATAGAGCGCTGCGATGTGCGAACCCATACTATTTTTATAGGAGAGGTGATCAGCGCAGAAATTCTTCGGAAGGGCAAGCCTATGACCTACTCTTACTATCACCAGGTCAAACGGGGCAGGGCTTCGAAGAACGCACCGACTTACCAGGGAACGGTCGAGAAAACTCAACCGAAAACGGAACAGGGGAGGAAAGAGGACATGCAGAACTATGTCTGTGAAGTGTGCGGGTATGTTTATGATCCCGAACAGGGCGACCCGGACAACGGTGTCCAGCCGGGGACGACTTTTGAAGACCTCCCGGCCGACTGGGTTTGCCCCGTCTGCGGAGCCGGAAAGGATCAATTTTCTCCGCAGAGCTGATCCGCCTTCAGCTCGCCGTCATTGAAGAAGCCCCGGCCGAACGATCGGCCGGGGCTTCTTGTGTTTTCTCGAGAGCCGCGCGATACAGACAAAGCCTCATTGCGGCGGGAACTCCGCCAGGATTTTTCCCACCGCCTCGAGGAGTTTGTCGTCCAGATCCTGAGGGCGATCCTGCCGGGTGATCTCGCGAGGCGGTAAGGTGATAAAGGGAATTGAAAAATTTCCTTGACAAATCGATATTATTATGGTATATTGGTATTGAATTACCATAATAGGGCCTGACAAGAGGGATCTGCTGATGAGCACGGTGGTGAGGATATCGGAGGCCGTTTCGCTGGCCATGCACGGGATGGTCTTCCTGGCGGCACATGAGAACGATAGACACAACGTGGGACAAATTGCCGAGAGGCTGGAAATATCCAAAGCGCATCTTCATAAAGTTTTTCAGCAGTTGGCGCGTGTCGGTCTGCTCAAATCCAATCGCGGCCCCGGAGGGGGTTATACTCTGGGGAGGGAAAGCGATCAGATCACGCTTCTGGATATCTACGAGGCCATAGAAGGGCCTATGGCTGTGAAAAATTGCCTGTTCGATCAACCGATCTGCAGGGGAGATCGATGTATCTACGGAGATCTTTTGAGGAACACTCAGAAACGATATCAAGCCTATATGGCCGGCAAGAGATTATCCCAGCTTACCGATGTATACGAAAAGGAACCTGCACATGAAGAGAGAGATCATCAGGATTGATGAAGGAAAATGCGACAGCTGCGGGCGCTGTGTGACGGCCTGCGCCGAGGGCGCTATTGCCATCATCCGGCAGACCGATCGGCGGCAATTTTCAACCCCAGCCTGACAGGGAGGCTTATCATGGATCTGAGCATTTACAGCATGGAGGATCTCATCGTAACGGCCCGTAAAAGCGAAGCGGAGGCGCAGCAGGCCTATGCCGGACTGGCCGCCGCCGTGAAGAATTTCGCCCTCAAAGAGCGGCTGAATTTTCTGGCCGGAGAAGAGGGCAAACACGGACAGTTCTTCGAAAAGCTGTATCATAAGCAGTATCCCCAAAAGAACCTGATCGTGCCCCAGGGAGACAGTCCGGTTCCACTGCCGGAGATCAGCATCGATACGGAGAACGTGCCCCTGAGCGAGATCCTGGAGAGCGCCATGAAGGCCGAGACGGCGGCCCAGGAATTCTATCTCGGTCTGGCCGACCGGTTCGATGGACAACCCGAGATACAGAGAATGCTTCACTACATCGCCTCTATGGAGTTGGGCCATTATAAAATCCTGGAGATCGAAAGGGACAATGCCGCAAAATTCGAGGACTACGATTCCGAATGGCCCATGATGCACGTCGGTCCGTAACCGTCATGCCTCGCCAGGAAATTGCTGTTTCGACAGATACGATGATTTAAAAACCCAATACCGGTGGACATTAATGAATTGTAGTCAGGATAGTTGCGATGGTCATTTCAAGTGTTTTATTGCATCTTAATAATATACTATAATGATAGGAAATAGACCAGGAGATGGCCATGACAGCCGAACTCATCGCCGATGCGGAACTGGATTGTGTGGGACTCTATTGTCCCCTGCCCATTGCCCAGACCCGGGAAAAGATCGACGACATCGATGTCGGTCAGATTCTCAAGGTCACGGCCGATGATCCGGCGGCGGCGGAGGATATTCCCCG
This sequence comes from uncultured Gemmatimonadota bacterium, assembly GCA_964584035.1. Lineage (GTDB taxonomy): Bacteria > SM23-81 > SM23-81 > SM23-81 > SM23-81 > CAZOYL01. The sequence goes on from CAZOYL010000137.1 coordinate 4,302, forward strand.
GTGGGCCAAACGGACCGGGCAGGAGATACTGAAACATGAGAAGGCGGGAGTGCTGTTGACCTTCTACATAAAAAAGAAGAACTGAGGTGGTATTTATGAACGCCTTCCTGCCGGATACCGATCGAGGAAAAAGTCAGAGACAGAGCGTAAAAGGAAGGAGTCTCCAGATGAAGGACGAGAAAACCATCCTCTATGTGCAGACCAGCGATCAGCCGGAACGGCAATATTCACCGCATGTTCTGGCTCAAACGGCCAAGGCTATGGATCTCCACCCCATCATCTATTATCTCGGCCGGGGATTGAGGATACTGGAACCGGGGGCGGCCGAGAAGATCAAACTGGGTGATTTTCCCACGGTTATGGAGATGATCAAAAAGACCCAGGATCTGGGGATCGAGATAATGGCGTGTGAGGCCTCCAGGCGGATGCTGGGTCGTCAAACGGCCGGGCTGATTCCCGGCGTGAAGATCGTCGGCGCGGCCACGCTGAACGACCTGGCCCTGGAAGCCGGCACCACCATGTGGTTCTGACAGAGAGGAGCTGAAGGTTTTCATGAAGCAGATCTATTTAGACCATGCCTCGGCCATGCCCGTCGAGCCGCGAGTGATGGCTTTCGCCAGGCCCTATTTGGAGGAGCGCTTCGGTAATCCGTCCTCTTCTTATTCGGCCGGCTCGGAGGCCAAAGAGGCTCTGGAGGAGGCCAGGGAAAAGGTGGCCGAACTGATCAATGCCCCGGAGAAGAAAAGCATCATCTTCACCAGCGGGGCCACCGAGGCCAACAATCTGGCCATCAAAGGCGCCGCCTTGCGGTCCGCGAAAAAGGGCCGGCGGCTTGTGACCAGCGCCATCGAACACATGTCCGTGCTCAATCCCATGAAGGAGCTCACCAAGGCTGGATTTGAGATGGCTCTGGCGCCGGTTGATGCCGATGGTCTCCTCTCCCTGGAAGGACTGGCCGAACGGGTCACTGCCGAGACCACGCTGATCTCCATCATGCATGCCAACAACGAGATCGGGACGGTCCAGCCGATCGGCCGGATCAGCGAGATCGTTCATCGCCGGGGTCTTTATCTGCATGTGGACGCCGTCGCGACGGCCGGCCGCGTATCCATCGACGTCCAGAGGGACGGCATCGACCTGCTGACCCTGTCCTCCAACGATCTTTACGGTCCCCAGGGCGCCGGCGCTCTCTATGTCAAGCCGGGCGTCAAGCTGCAGACCATCCTTCCCGGCGGCGGTCAGGAACGCGGATTGCGGTCGGGCACCGAGAACCTTTTTGCCATCGCCGGAATGGGGGAGGCGGCCCGGATCGCACGGGAGGAAATGGGCCGGGAGAGCCGGCGGCTGGAGCAGATCCGTGACGCTCTTATCGAAAAAATTCTTCTCATCGAGGACACCTATCTGACCGGACACAGAATTCGCCGGCTTCCCCACCACGCCAGTTTTCGATTCGACGGCATCGAGGGGGAAAGCATCGTGCTCACTCTGGACATGAGCCATGGCATCCAGGTGTCCACCGGGTCGGCCTGCTCCTCCAAAACCCTGGAGCCCTCCCGGGTGCTGCTGGCCATCGGCCTGAAGCACGAACAGGTCCACGGCTCCATGGTGGTCACCCTGGGGAGGTCCAACACCGAAGAGCAGCTGCCCGTCATCGTCGAGGCCGTCAGCCGGACGGTGGACAAACTCAGAAAACTGTCGCCGCTGTATGGTAAGAAGAAACCGCAGTAGCCACCTTCGGGAGGGGGATATGCCCAAATCGTGCTGTTCGAACACCGGTCAGATGCCCTCGGGAGAGGCCGTCAATGTTGTCAGCCTGGTGGAATACGCTCCGGAGTCCATCGTCAGCCGGCAGCTGATCAAGAACGATGCCGGCACCGTGACGCTGTTCGCCTTCGATAAAGGACAAAGCCTGAGCGAGCACACCACTCCCTTCGATGCTCTGGTACAGGTCATCGATGGACAGGCCGAGCTGATCATCGGAGGGACATCGGTGCCGGCCACGGCCGGACAGATGACCATCATGCCGGCCAAAGTGCCCCATGCCGTCCGGGCCCCGGGGCGGTTCAAGATGCTGTTGACCATGTTGAAGGCGAGCTGAGCGATCGAGGATGAGAGATCACGGGCTCTGTCTCCATTCGCTCGTCTGAGATCAAACGGGATAATGCCCCAGAAGGAGGAGTATCGATGGATATGTTCTGCTATCAGTGCGAGCAGACGGCCAAGGGGACCGGCTGTACCGTCAAGGGAGTTTGCGGGAAAGACCCCCAGACGGCGGCCCTGCAGGATCTGTTGATTTATGCCGCCAAAGGTTTATCGATGTATGCTCATCGGGCGAGGAAACTCGGCGTCAAGGATCATGAGATCGATGTGTGCATCGTTGAAGCGCTCTTTTCCACGGTGACCAACGTGAACTTCGACCCCGAGAGGCTCATGGAGTTGATCGGCAAAACCGTATCTCTCAGGGACAAAGCGGAGAGACTCTACCGGGAGGCCTGCCGTGAGAAAGGTCAACAGCAGGAAATCCTCGATGGGCCCGCGGCCTGGAAGCCGGCCGCTGACCTGGAGAGCTTGATCGCTCAAGGACGCAAAATAAGCATCACCGACCGGCAAAAACGATTTGGCCGGGACATCGCCGGCCTTCAGGAGTTGCTCACCTATGGGCTCAAGGGCATGGCCGCTTATGCCGATCACGCCCTGATTCTGGGACAGGA
>CAZOYL010000138.1:0-6865 GCA_964584035.1 uncultured Gemmatimonadota bacterium
GCCTTCCAGGTAACGGGCATTGGTGCGGTCCATCACCACCACCCGGGGATCCTGTTCGAATCCGTCCAGGTGCTCGAACAGCCAGGTTCCGAAGGCCTGGCCCAGGACGGTCAGGCCGGTGTAGTTCAGCTCCGGCGTATCCGTCTCGGTCAGCCGCCAGCGAACGTCGTACTCCCGGAAACCGGTGGGCTTGATCAACGGCTTGTCGAAATAGTCGGCCGAGCTGGGCAGAATGCCGGTGCTGAAGGTTCGCGTTTTTTCTCTCATCCATTTGTCTCCTGCAGCAGAGGTTCGTCGAACAAGGTATCGTTTCGTCATACATGGCCGGTAGGAAGATAGACAAGCGCTTCGGTACCGGCAAGGGATTTTTTCAAAGGCTCGTCGGCGCGCGCCCTTCCACCTATCCCGATCTAAATAAAAGAGAGGAAGACCTCGAGCCGGTTTCCCTTATCAGGCCTGAGGAAGACTCACCGGAAGCGAAGCCGGTCCGCCAGACCAGAGGGGATAATTATTGATATAGCACAGACCAGAGGAAGATGTTATCGATAACGGCCGGCCCCGGTTGCATGAAAAAAGGCCCTCCCGAGGTGATCGGAAGGGCCTTTCCATAAACATCATTTTTGAATTGATAACTTGACTTTGCCCCGCACCACCCGCGTCAAAGCCTCTTCGTCACCACGCCCGGTCATTTGTGACCGCAGAAAGCAAACCGACAACTGGCGACTGCCGCGGCCTATTCCTGGCCGTTTATTGCTTACTACGTATCCCCAGGATATACCCCAGCATCTTATAGACCAGCCTCGCCGCCAGGAAGTCGGAGGCCACCTGTCCCGGGATGGGGGCCAGCTCGACCACGTCGAAGCCGACCACGACCTTCTCGGCGGCCACCCGCTGCAGCAAATCCAGTGTCTGCTGCCAGGACAGCCCCCCCGGCACCGGCGTGCCCACGGCCGGCATGATGCCCGGATCCAGCCCGTCCAGGTCCACCGTCACATAGACCTCGCTGGCCAGCTCCCCCAACACCCGGTCGATCCAGTCGGGATCCTCGCGGATCTGGTGGGCGAAGAAGATCCGCCGGTCCTCGGCCGCGGCGAAGTCCATCTCCTGGCGCGACAGGCTGCGAATGCCCACCCCGACCGTGGGGCAGAGCTCGCCCACGCGGCGCATCACCGAAGCATGGCTCCACTTGGTGCGGTGATAGCTGTCCCGAAGATCGGCATGAGCATCCAGCTGCAGCACGCACAGGCCGAGATGCTTTTCCTGATGGGCCTGGACCGATCCGACCGTGATCGAATGCTCGCCGCCCAGAACGGCCAGGAATTTATCCTGGTCGAGATATTGGCGGCAGCGCTGACGGATCTCCTGAACCATCCCCTGGGGGCTGCTGAAATTTGGCCAGACCGGAGAAGCCGTGTGGATGCCCGCCCGATAGGGCTCGGCGTCCAGCTCCTGGTCATAGAGCTCCAGGTGGGCGGAGGCGTCGATGATGGCCCCCGGCCCAAAACGGGTTCCCGGACGGTAACTGACCGTGCCCTCATAGGGCACCGGCAGGATCACGGCCCGCGAGCGTTCTAATGGTGAGTCCACACCCAGGAACACGCCGGGCGCGGCTTCCTCGCCGATGATCGTCTTCTCGCTCATATTTGGTCCGGATTATTTCGGGTTTTTAGCGGGACGCCCCTCCAGCCAGTCGGCCATGGCCGAGACCAGCAGGGGCAGGGCGATGGTGGCGTCGCAATGCACCGACACCTTTCGGGCGCCGGCCGAGATCTTTCCCCACGACTGGGCCTCGGCGAAGGTGCAGCCGGACAGGCCGCCCCAGTGGGGAGCATCGGCCGTGATCTGAACGGCGTACTGGTGTCCCGAGACCGCATCTCCGCGCAGCGCGGCCGTCACCTCGGTCTGCTGGATAAAGTTCTTGGGCGTCCCCCCACCCACGTAGATGACGCCCGTGGAAGCGGCCCGGGCAGCCAGATCGGCCGTTTCGCGCACATCCGCCACGATGTCGAATTGAACAGGCGTTGAGCCGCCCACGGCCAGGGCGATGGCGATGGAGGAGTCCCCGATGGCCGGGCAATAGACAGGCACGTCTCTCTTCGCCGCCATGGTGAGAATCCCCTCCTCACCGCCCTGTTCGGACAGATGCCGTCCCAGCAGATGGAGAAATTCGCGCGTCGTGTAGGAATGGTCTCCCGGCAGGCCGGCGGCGAAATCACTGATAAAACGGTCGGTCTGTTGAAATTCGAGATCGCTGGCGAAGGTGTCGTAGATGCGATCCACCTGGTGCGACCTGAGCTCGTCGTCGTCGGCCACCGCCGAGCCCTTGAAATGCTTCCTTCCCAGGGTTTCGTGGCAATCGTGGAATAGATTGGCCCCTGTCGAGACCAGGCAGTCGATGAGCCCGTGCTGCAGCAGAAAGACGATCACCCGGCGCATGCCGGCGGGAACCATGGCGCCGGCCAGGCCGAAGAAGATGAAGGCCTCATCCTCGACCATCTGCTTCCAGATGCGAAAGGCCACCCCCAGATTTCTGCCCTGAAAAGAGGTCTCGGCCATTCGCTCCAGGAGGTCCTGGGCTTTCAGGGAGGTGTCCACCTGAAAGGGCTTGACCGGTTGAGAGAGAAAGGGATTAGGCATGTGAACTCGACTCTTCCTCTGGCCATGCCGGACGGCAGCCGTCCGGCATGGGGCTCACCTCACAGGGGGCATATTTCACAGCTCACGTTTCACAGGATCAATATGGCCGCTGCCAGGACGGTGGTCCACCGGCCGCTCTTGTCCCCGACGGCCGACTGGGTGATATTGGTGGTGCGGACGATCTGGCTGCTGATCTTCCAGATCTCCTTTTTTTCATCGTAGCTGCTGTCGGGATCGAACTCCACCCCCAGGGTATAGGCCAGCATGCTGGCGGCCAGATCCTCGGCGTAGTCGCCGGAGACGCTTTCTTTCTGTCCAAAGCCATGGTGTTCCGAGAGGTAGCCATAGTTCTCCCTGTCTTTGGGCAGAGCCACTCCGATGGAAGCGGCCAGAAGGCGGTGCGGCTCGTTGGTGGCATCCTGGCTCAGGACGCAATGAATGATCTGTCCCGCCGAGAGCAGATGGAGGCCCGCTTTTCTGGAGACCATCTGACAGTTGGGCGGCACGATGCTGGACACTTTGACCAGATTATACTCGGCGATACCGGCACTCCGCAGGGCCAGCTCGAAGCTGGACAGCTTTTCCTTGTGACGTCCCACACCCTTGGTCAGGAAAAGTTTCCTGGGTATCCAGGAAATGGCGGCGGGATCCCGATCCTTTTTGGTCAATGGTTTATGCTCCTTATGAGACGCTCCTGTATCCGTAATGGGCTCAATAGTCGTATTGAGAAGAACTTTCCTGTTGAACCCCCTCCTCTTCCTCGAAATCCCCGGTTTTATTCTCGATGCGGGCTGTGTCGGGCGTCGCGGCCTTCGACACGGTCTCTTCACTCTCTGCGGCCGTTTCCTGCTGAACGGTCCCCTCTTCTTCCTTGCAACCGACCAAACCCAGGCAGGCCAGTGCCAGGAAGAGTCCGCAAACGATCCACACCAGACATCGCCTGGTCATCGATACCGTCTCCTTTTTTTCTCGGACCGGCCGGTCCGGTGTTTCCGGAATAGCCATCCTGTTATTCTATAATCGCCATAACGTCATCGGCGTCGATGAACAGATATTCTTCGCCGGCGACGGTCATCTCGGTGCCGGAATACTTGCCGAACAGCACTTTCTGACCTTTTTTGATCTCCAGAGGAATCCTTTTTCCAGCTTTATCGATACGCCCGGAACCGACGGCCACCACCTCACCCTGTTGCGGTTTTTCCTTGGCCGTGTCGGGGATGATGATCCCGCCGGTTTTTTGTTCCAGTTCTTCCAGGCGGCGAATGAGGACTTTGTCGCCCAGGGGTTTCATTTTCGATTTCATCGGCAGACCTCCCTATCATCGAGCGTTCTGAGAGAACGGTGAATATTCATGACCGGTCGTGGAAAAAAAGATAACCACAGTTTCCGGGCGGTGCAAGAAAAAAGTGCATTTCGGGCCTTTTTGGTGCCGAACGCGATAACGGGAACGATCAAACCGGACAGGACGCGATCGATGTCCTCGGCATCAAGCTCTTTTTTATTTGACAAGCGAGGATCTGATATGTATTCTTTGAGTGGTAACAAAACGCCGACCCCTGCGTATGGACGATCGGAGGAACGCGGCCGGCTTCGGGAGCACGATCGCAGAGAGGTCCTGGCATTGTTGACAGGAGGAGGAAATCCGATGCAGAAATGCTGCAAACGGGCATGGCTGATCGCGGCGGCGCTTCTGTTCCTGATCACCGCCCCGGCCGGGAACGGGTTCGGTTACAGTGGTCCTTCGGGAACGGGGGTGTCCGCCGGTCCCTCGACGCTGGAGCGGAACCCGATCGGCGTCAGGCATCAGCTGATCATCGATTCCCAGGAAGGCCGCCGCGGCCGGCTGGAGAGCGGGTTGAGCATGCGCTATAACCGGGTGGATGGACTCTACCTGCAGCTGGGCCTGGATACGGACTGGAAGCGGCCGGCCTCGCTGCGTTTCTTCGCCCGGGGCGGATACGCCTTCAAGGGGGAAGCCTGGCGATATGAGATCGGCCTGGAAAGATGGCTCCAGCTGGGGCCGGTTCGCCTGACCCTGGGCATCCGCAACTACGATTTGACCCATACGGAGGATGAATGGCTCCTGCCCACCGTCGAGAACAGCGCGGCGGCCTTCTTTTTCCGTGAGGACTTCATGGATTATTATCGTCTGACCGGAACCAGCCTGCATCTCACCACGGACCTCTTCCAGCGTCTGACGGTGGAACTGGCCTATCTCACGGATGAGCATGAATCGCTGAGGCGGAGGACCAACTGGAGCCTGTTCGGCGGCGACAAGAAATTCCGGGGCAATCCGCCGGTGATAGAGGGGGCGGTTCACAGCCTGCTGGTCCGGCTGGGGTATGACACCCGGGATGATTTCATGGAACCGGCCGGCGGATTCCTCATCGAGAGCGTCTACGAAAAGGCCGGGGAGGGATTCGGCGGGGATTTCGATTTCGAGCGCGTCCTGCTGGACGTCCGGCGATATCTGTATCTGACCCGGCACGAAAACCTCGATATTCGCTTTCGGATGGGCTCATCAGCGGGTGCTCTGCCGGTCCAGATGGCCTTCGACCTGGGCGGGCTGGGGTCTCTGAGGGGTTATAAGCACAAGGAGTTCAAGGATTTCAACCGCATGGTCCTGGGCAACCTGGAGTATCGCCTCGGCTTCGGCCGCTTGTCATCGGGGCGGCTGGAGGATTACCAGATCATCCCCTTTTACGATCTCGGCCTGGCCTGGTCGAGCAACGACACCGGGTCCCTGACCGCCGGGTTCGATCAGCTGCGGGCCGATGGGCTCAAGACCAGCGTGGGCATCGGGTTCTCCACCGGAGCCGACGACCGCCTGCGGATCAATCTGGCGCGACGGCTGGACGATCGCGACGAGCCTTTATCGGTCACGGTTCGCGTTCACAGGATCTTTTAACAGGGATGTTTCAAGGGAGCGGAGATGCCCAGCACGGTAGCCGTGGTCGGCTGTTCGTCCTACGACCGTGACGGTGTCGGCCGGGCGGTGCGGCGGGCTTTGGACCTCATCGGCGGGTTGAGCGCGATCATCAAAACGGGAGACCGTGTCCTGGTCAAGCCCAACCTGCTGACGGCGAGAGCGCCGGAACGAGCCACCACCACGCATCCCGAGGTGGTGGCCGCCGCCGTCGAGGCGGTTCAGGCAGCCGGCGGCCGGCCCCTGATCGGCGACAGTCCCGGATCGACGCGGGGCGACATCGAGCGGGTGTGGTCGGAAACCGGCATGCGGCGGGTCTCGGAAAGGACCGGGGCGCCGCTGGTCAATTTCGAGGCCGGCGGCCCGCACCGCGCGTCCGTGAACGGCCGGATCTACTACATCGCCAGGGAGGCACGGGAGGTCGACCTGATCGTCAACGTGCCCAAGATCAAGACCCACAGCCTGACGCTGTTCACCGGGGCGGTGAAGAACATGTTCGGGGTGGTGCCGGGCTTTCGCAAACGGGAGACCCATCTGGAATATCCCAAAGTGAAGCCTTTCTGCCGAGCCCTGGTGGACATCTTTTCACTGGCCGTACCCGCGGTGACCCTGATGGACGCGGTCGAGGGCATGGACGGCGACGGGCCGGCGGCGGGCAGAAAGAGGCCGGTGGGGCTGCTGCTGGCCGGACGGGACGCTGTGGCCGTGGATGCGGTGGCCGGCACGATCGTGGGATTCTCGCCCGGGGAGATCCGCACCTGCCAGATAGCGGCCGAGCGAGATCTGGGTGTGGCGGATCCGGCGCACATCCGCCTTCTGGGCGACGATCCCGGGGAGATGGGGATCGAGCCCTTTGCGCGGCCGAGGTCCGACATGACCCGGCTGGTGCCCACCTCGCTGGTCCACCTTCTGCGGCGATTCATTTACACCCGACCGCGAATCGTGGCGGAGCGATGCACCAACTGCAACACCTGTGTGAAAAGCTGCCCGACAGGAGCCCTATCCCAGGGCCGGCCGACGCCCCGGTTCGAATCCCGCAGGTGCATCAGTTGCCTGTGCTGCCATGAGCTGTGCCCGGAGTCGGCCATCGAGCTGAAATGGAGTCTGATGGCCAGAATGGTGCCCTGACCGGTGAATAGGCCTTGACTTCGCGGAAAAAAGCCTATAAATTAGAAGGCTAGTGGAGTTTAGCCGTTGAGGGGGAGGGTTAGTCCTAACTGGTAAGGCAGCGGACTTGAAATCCGCCGGGCTTCGGCCCATGGGGATTCGAATCCCTCACCCTCCGCCATATTTTTATCCTGG
>CAZOYL010000139.1:0-6862 GCA_964584035.1 uncultured Gemmatimonadota bacterium
CGTCTCCCGGGCGGCCAGCACACGGGTGCGGTCCCCCAGCGGGGTCACCGGACGGCAGGGCCCCTTGAGAGCGGTCACCGAACGGTCGCTGTTGAGGCCCACCACCAGCAGGTCGCCCAGCGCGCCGGCTTTTTCCAGAACGTCCACGTGACCGGGGTGGATCAGATCAAAGCAGCCGTTGGTGAACACCACCGTCAGGCCGGCCCGGCGGGCATCCCGGCGGATGTCGATCAGCTCTTCCCGTGAGACCACCAGTCCCATGCTCACTCCCCGGCCACCTGGTAGAGGTCTTCGGACAGCTCCTGGAAACTCACCGCAGAGGTGCCCACTCCGCCCACGGCGATGCCGGCGGCGTGGTTGCTGATCAGGGCCGCCTCCCGCAGGCTGGCCCCGGCTGTGCGGGCGGCCGTGAAGGAAGCGATGACCGTGTCGCCGGCCCCGGTGACGTCGTAGACCGTGCGGGCCACGGTGTCAAAATGGGTCAGGGCGCCGTCGGACTCGAACAGCGACATGCCCCGCTCCCCGCGTGTGATCAGCAGGGCGCCCAGCTTGAGGCGATTCATCATGCCCCAGCCGACCTCCTCCAGACCGGCCCGGTCGGTGATGCTCTTGCCGAAGGCCTGGCCGGCCTCCCGCTGGTTGGGGGTGATCAGGGAGACGCCCCGGTAGAGGTCGAAGTGCGATTCCTTAGGATCCACGGCCACGAACACGGCCCGCTCGCGGGCCAGCTCCAGGACCCGCTTGAGCATCCGGGAGGTGACCACGCCCTTGCCGTAGTCGCTGATGATCAGGGCGTGGACCTGTTCCATCTGGTCGCCCACCCGGTCGATCAGCTTCTCGAAGACGGCCTCGGACACGGCCGCATCGTCCTCCCAGTCGGCCCGCACGACCTGCTGGCTGTGGGCCACCACCCGGGTCTTGACGGTCGTCCGGCGGTCGGGATCGGCCACGATCCAGGCGGTGGGGATGTTCAGGCCGCGGATGGTCTCCAGCAGAATTTCCCCGTGGGGATCCTCGCCCACCAGACCGACCAGCACCGGGTCGGCGCCCAGGGTTCGGATGTTATGGGCCACGTTGGCCGCCCCGCCCAGCCGCTGGGTTTCCTCGGTGACCCGGACCACCGGCACCGGCGCCTCCGGGCTGATCCGGTCGACCCGTCCCCAGACGAAGTGGTCCAGCATGAGGTCGCCCAGGACCATGATGCGGGCCTGTTCGAATCCGGACAGGATGTTCTTGAGACGTTTCTTGGGAATGGTTTCCATGAGGGACTCCATGCCAGGGGAACGCGGCCCGGCCCCGCAGGGCAAGTCCGCAAGCCCTTTGCCCTTGGTGTCTGGTTCGGGCTACTGCAATATTGGGAATGGAGAGGGAAAAGTCAAGGGGATTTTACGGGGGCCGGCGGCGTCATCGCAGCAGCAGCATCTTGACCGTCCTGGAATAGGCCCCCGCCTCCAGCCGGGCGAAATAGACCCCGGAGGCGAAACCGGCGGCATCCCAGGCGGCGCTGTGATGGCCGGCCGGGAGGTAGCTATGGACCAGGGTGGTCACCCGCTGCCCGAGGACGTTGTAGACAACCAGCCGGACCGGTCCAGGCTGAGGCAAACGATAGTTGAGAACGGTCCGCGGGTTGAACGGATTGGGGTAATTTTGCGACAGGCCGTACTGATCGGGAAGGTCCGCCGTGGCCGGCCCCTCGACGGCGGTGCGCTCATTATAAATGGTCACCGATCGGTCGATGCTGCCGTCGCCGTCATCGTCGATGGAGACGACCACCGGCTGACCCTCCAGATCCTCCCAGTCGGGCGAGATCAGGTGGGCCGAGTGGCCCGACAGGGCGATCCGGCCGTGCTGGAAGAGGCACCGTCGGGTCGATGAGACCAGAGTCAGCCGGAGATCATAGGCGCTGTCGTCGCCGGCGTTGACGATCCTGAGATCATCGCCATCGACTGCCTCCAGATGCAGGGAATCTCCCGGCGACACCGCGATATCGATGAGATCGAAGATTCTCTCGTCGTCCTCCGCCATGAGGAGAGCCTTGAGGGTGACGTTTCTGGTCCCCTCGTCCGCATGGCGCAGGCCCAATCCGTCGCCGCAGAACAGCCGATCGGCCTGGCCGGCCGCGGCATCGTCACGCCGGTAGGCGTACAGAACCGAACCGGCGAAGGCGCGCAGAAGGACCCGCGGGCCGGGAAAGTCGGACAGGCTGATGGCGTATTCGCCCGGGGGCACCAGATAGCCGGTGGGCGGGCCGGCGCTGCCGCGGGCCGGGATAATGGGTATGCCCCCGGGCAGCCGGCCGAAGCCGGCGCCGGCAGCATAGCCCAGGCTGTCGCCGTTGGGATCGACGATCCGGATGGAGGCCTGCGGCGAGGCGTACAGCTCGACAGGCGCCGCCGTCTTCTCCGCGCCGGCCGTCGTCGCCCGGTCGCAGCAGGCTCCGCCTTTCGACAGACCGGCTTCGTTATAATAGCCGCTGACCGGCTCCATCAGAAACAGTCCCCGTGATCCGCCCCAGCCGTCGACGTAGGCCCAGGTGCCGGCCACCGTGTCGATGCGGACCGTTTGGATCTCGCCGGGGGTCCGGGGGTCATACACGGCCAGCTCGACGGTGCCCGGAACGAAAGAGGACCTGGCCGCCGAGATGGGATTGACCGCCCGGGCCGCGCTGATCTGCTGATCGGCGATATAGAGGACCCGATGATCGCCCGTCTCGCCGAGCAGCATCTCTCTGACCTCGTCCAGCGTCTCCCTGGGAGTCTTGTCCCAGTTCTGCCGCAGGTGCTCTCTCGAGGCCATCCCGAACAGCCGGGTCTGGAGCAGGTTGATGGTTTCCCGGCGGTCATCGTCGATGGGCAGGTCGTGGAGGTCGCCGAACGAGCCCACCGGGAAGGCCCCCTGAAAACGGGCCGCGTCGTCGAAGGCCATGAAACCGGACACGGCCAGGCCGCCCGAGCTGCCCGGCCAGCCGTCTCGACAGGCATCCCAATAGGCGATGGCGGCCTGCCGGTAGCGGCCGCCGGATGCGTCCCAGTAACACCGGTCGGTCCCGAAGGCGCCGACCCACAGCGGCCAGTCCGGGAAGGTCTCCGGGGCAGGGTCGAGCTCGGCGAACTCGTCAGGATATCCCCGGCCGGTGTACGGATCGACGCCGTGGATATAATCGAAACGCGGAGGATCTCCGCCCCACCAGGCCGGGGGCCACAGAACGGCGCCCTCATCCCCGAAACTCCAGGCGTCCTCGTCCGGCCGGTAGGGTTCATACTGGCCCCCGGGCGTCAGGCGGGTCAGCCGATGCGGTTTGATCCGGAACTCGCCGCTGACGGCCGCCGCCGGCAGCCAGCCGTCGCCGGCGACGCGGATCCGGCAGGTCCGCGAGAGGATCGTGTCGGGAACGTCCCAGGAGTATTGGCCCGTGTTGGTCAGCGATGGCTCGATGATCTGATCGAAGCTCTGGCCCCCGTCCCGGCTCAGGGTGATGGTCACCGTGCTGCCGGGCACCTGCCAGCGGATGACGTTGGTCCGGCCGGCGACCCACAGAACCCCCGGGGCGGGCTCGATGACCCGGGAGACGGACACACGGACCGGCCGGCTGAACAGGGTCAGCTCCGGGGCCAGCGGATTGGTCATCCGGCAGACATAGCTGCCGGCGTCGCCGGCGGAGGCCGAGACGATGGTATGAGAGGCCTGCACGGCCCCGGGGATGTCGGCCCCGTCCCTGGTCCACTGATACTGTGTCTGCGTCCCGGCGGCCGGTACGGAAAAAGTCAGGGACTGCTCCGGTGCCACGGTGGTATCGGCGGCCTGGCCGACACTGTCCTGGGGGCTGTACAGGAAAACCCCGCCGGAGACGGACGCATTGGGCTCGATGTCCTCGAAGGTGAACCGGTTCGACTGGATCCTCAGATCGTCCAGGCTCCCCGGGGAGCCCAGGCCGGGCAGATCCGCCAGCCGGTTGGACTGGATCCATAGGTGCTGCAGCTGCGAAAGGCCCGCCACCTCGCCGGGGACGTCGCCGGACAGCCGGTTGTCCTGCAGATATAATCCTCTGAGATTGGTCAGCCCGCTGATCTGAGCGGGAATGGCGCCGGACAGGTCGTTGGCGGCCAGGCCCAGCACCTCCAGATGGACCAGGTCGCCGATGGAGGACGGCAGGCTGCCGGAGAGCCCGTTGGCGTCCAGCTGGACCGCCACCACCTGGTGATCGACCACCGTCACGCCGTGCCAGCCGATCACCGGCTGGTCCAGCCAGCCGGTCCGGTCGAGCCAGGCGTCCCCGCCGGCGCTGTGGTACAGATCGACCAGCGCCAGGGACTCCGCCGCGGCCACGCCGGCCATGATCGTGTTGCCCTCGTAGGCGCGGATGTAGCTGTCGGTCGAGCCGGTGATCACGTCGGGGCACCCGTTGCCGTTGAGATCGCCGCAGGCGGCCACCGACCTGACGCCGCCGACCGTTTTCTCGGACCACAGGATCTGGCCGGCTCCCGGGCCGCCGCCTCCGATCACGGCCACGTCGTCGGCTCCGGTGCCGCAGACGCCGTCGTGCCTGGCATCGCCGTCGATATCATCCAGGGCGGCCACCGCCCAGACGTCGCCGCCGAAGGCGACCTCCCACAGCTTGGCGCCGTCGGCGCCGGAGATCGCATAGGCCTTGTTGTCGGCCGAGCCGGCCAGACAGTCGGCCGTCCCGTCGCCGTTGACATCGCCGGTGGCGGCCACGCTCCACACATCGCCGCCGGTCGAAAAGGACCACAGCAGGGCGCCGTCGGCGCCGGACAAACAGAGCACCCGGTTATCGCCGGTGCCGGCCAGACAGTCGTCCCTGCCGTCCCCGCTGACGTCGGCCAGGGCGGCCACCGTCCAGACGTCGCCGCCGGCCGGGTAGGACCAGATCAGCCGCGGGCCGGCCTTTCCGGACAGGCAATAGACCGTGTTGTCCGAGGCCCCGGCCAGACAGTCATCGCGGCCGTCGCCGTTGACATCGGCCATTCTCGACAGGGACCGGATGTCGCCGCCGGCGGCATATTGCCACACGATCTGCCCGGCGCCGGAGCTGCCGCCGGAGATACAGGAGACAGTGTTGTCGGCGCTGCCGGCCAGGCAGTCGTCCAGGCCGTCGTCATCCACATCGCCGATGGCCGCCAGAGACCAGATGTCGCCGCCGAACAGGGCCGACCAGATGGGGGCGCCGCCGTCTGCCGGATGGCCGGAGATGCAGGTCACGGTGTTGTCCGAGGCGCCGGCCAGGCAGTCGTCCCGCCCGTCGCCGTTGACGTCGGCGATGGCGGCCACGATCCACACGTCTCCGCCGGCGGGCATCGACCACAGGAGGGTTCCGGCCAGGGGCCCGCCGCCCTCGATGCAGTAAACATGGTCGTCCGACACGCCGGCCAGAACGTCCCCTATGCCGTTGCCGCTGACATCGCCGGTCGGGGCCACCGAGTTGACCTGCCAGCCGGTCGGAAAGGACCACAGCAGCTCGGTGGCGGCCTGGGCCATGAGGGGCCCGGCGGAGACCATGACGATCAGCGATATGAACAGACAGACCGGCAGCGTTTTCATGTTCGCTTCCTATTTTTAAAATTCCCGGCCGTACCAGAAGATCAGCCCGACGCGAAGCTCGTCATATTTCATCGGGTAGGGATTGGCATAGCGGCCGCCGCGCTCCAGGTAGGTGCCTGCCAGGAATTCGACGAACAGGCTCAGCCCGATATCGGTCCAGGGCGTCACCCGCGTCCCCAGACCCAGCTCCGTTCGATTATTCCAGAAGTCTCCGTTGGTGTCGAGGTTGAGGTGATGAACGCCGTACAGACCGACGGTGGTCTTATGAACCCGCAGCATCCGCAGGCCGGCCTTGGCCTTCAGAAAGCAGATGCTGTTATTCCGGTCCCTGCGGAAATGGATCAGTTCCGAATAGATCTCTTCCCAGAAGGACAACGGGAGACGGCCGGTCTGGGGCACCGACCAGGCCCGGTCCCATCCCTGCCAGAAGATCAGTCCATAACGGAGATCCTCATAATTGGATGCATAGGGGTTCTGATAGTGGGGCTTGTCGATGTCGAAATACTTTCCCTGGATGTACTCGGCGAACAACCCCAGGTAGATCTTCTGGAAGAAGCGCACCCGGGCGCCGCCCATCAGCTCGCCGCGGTTGTTCCAGTAATCGCGGTCGGAGTCGCCCCCGAATCGTCCCTTGAGATAGACGTCGATGGTGGTCAGGCCGGGGACGCGGAGGCGAAGCCCCTGGATCGCCTGGGTCATGGTGATCAGGTTGCGGTTCTCACGGCCCAGGCTGATCGTCTCGCTGTACAGCTCGGCGAACAGTTTCGGCTCCAGGCTCGATCCGGCCCGGGCCGGCCCCGGCGCGGCGATCGCCAGCAGCGCCAGGAGCAGCGCCGGGACGGTGCGAAAAACAGGGCATCGTATCATCCTCGGTTCACTCCCTTTCCATGACGGCCGTTGCATCCCGGAGAACGATCCGGCCGATTATGCTTCCGTCGAATAAGATTCCTTCGGCAAAGATTCCGCCGTGACAAACCGTTCCGTCTTGTCCCAGACGCCCACCCGCCGCCTGCGCAGGTCCAGAACGAGGGCCTTGAAGACGACAAAGATCCACAGCTGGCAATAGGTGAAGTACATCAGGAAGGTGAGAACGACGTTTCTCCAGGAGTCCTCTCCCTCGTTGGACAGGACCACGACGATCTCGAGCACGAACAGCAGGTAGGCCGAGATCCACACCCCGAGATACGGGCCGGGGACGTTCAGGGCCATGATGCCCAGAGCGCTGAGGATGAAGAACAGATGGGACAGGACCACGGCCCCTAGAAAAATATAGTACAGCGCGAACAGATAGATGAAATCGACG
>CAZOYL010000140.1:0-6815 GCA_964584035.1 uncultured Gemmatimonadota bacterium
CTGACAGTGACGGCCAAAGGAACGGCGGGAATGACGGTCAATATCTCGCATTCGGATATCCTTCCTGTTCCCTGAATGCACGGTTGATGCTCTCTTTCAGGAGGTTTCTGACAAACTTCTCTTATCGCCCGATCGCAGGGTGAATCCGATACGGTCGAGATATTCGGCCAGCGGGACCGCAAATTTGCGGGTGGTCCCCCAGAGATCCTTCATCTCGCCCAGCCGCATGGGACCGTGCCGGGACAGTGCTTGCCCGATGCGCTCCTTGGCCTTCTCCAGAGTTTGGCGGTGCAGATAGATATCTTTGGTCAGCGGGACGATCATCCCCTGCTCCACCAGGGCATAAAAAACCTCCGCGTCGAACTCCCCCAGAACCTCCTCCCGTCCGGGGGGACTGAGCTCCGCCTTAAGGAAGGCCGACTCTATGCGCTGACGCTCCTTTTCCTGTTCCGCCGTGAACTGAACGCCCTGATCCCGTTGCCGGACCAGATCTCCATCCAGCCGGAGCTGTTCCGAAGCGGACAATATTTCCTCCATCAGCGAATTGGGAGCATCGATACGGCTTTTGAGCTCTTCCTTTGAGAGGCCCTTTTTCAGGGGCTGACGCCGGTGAAAATCTCCAACCAGCTCCACGGCTCGCTCCTCGATCCGGTCGAGATCCTGCGGGAGGATAAAAAAGGAGCCCATGATCCTGATCCTCCCGGCCTCCTGCAGCTCCCCGGCCGCCGTCCGGATCTCCTCCTCGGTCCATCGCATGCTGCGGTTCAGGGTTTCCCGGTGAAGGGGTCCGCTGGACAGGGCGGTCACGATGATCTCCTTGAGATCCCCGGCATCCCTGGCCCCGAACCGCTCGATGACGGCCGGATCGAAGCGCTTGTGCTTCGGCGGGACGGGATGCAGCACTCGCCCCCCTCCCAGCAGGCCGGGCGGCGAATAGAGGCGCAGGATGAACCGATCTCCCATCCAGGCCACGGCCGGGGATTCCAGCCGCAACTGGCAAAAAACCTCCTGGCCGCTGCGGATCTTCTTGTCCGTCAGAACGACCAGGCGGGCCAGCAACTCGGCGCTGCCGAGATACAGACGCACCCGGGTCCAGTCCTTGATGATCAGATCGGCCCCAACCGTCCGGACCTTGACATCCAGCCGGTGGGTGACCTCAAAGGCCCCTGCGGTGGAGATGGTGTCGCCGCGCTGGATCTGCTCCCGGTCGACGCCGGTCAGGTTGAGAGCTACCCGGTGGCCGGAGACCACCCGGTCTTCCTGGCGGTTGTGGACCTGAATATGACGCACGCGAGCCCGCAGTCCCCGGGGATAGATCATGACCTCTTCCCCGGCGGCTATCGAACCGTGAATCAGGCTTCCGGTCACCACGGTTCCGATACCCTGCAGCATGAACACCCGATCCACGGACAGCCTGGGAATATCACCGATCCGGCGGGGCGGCAAGAGAGAGATCGTCTCATCCAGTTGATGGATCAACTCCTCCAGTCCTTCTCCGCTCACCGAGGACACTCTCACGATGGGGCTGCCCTCCAGGGAGGTGCCGCGGAGAAGGTCTTCGACCTCTGAAACCACCAGCTCGGTTAAATCAGCCTCGGCGGCGTCGATCTTGGTAACCGCCACCAGCAATCTTTCAATTTCCAGAAGATGCAGGATCTCAAAGTGCTCCCGGGTCTGGGGCATGATGCCCTCATCGGCGGCCACCACCATCAGGGCCACATCGATGCCGCCCACGCCGGCCAGCATGTTCTTCAGGAAGCGCTGATGCCCGGGAACATCCACCATCCCCACTCGCCCCGAGACCGGCAGATCCAATGGCGCGAATCCCAGATCGATGGTCAGCCCGCGCCGTTTCTCCTCGGCCAACCGGTCGGTATCCACTCCGGTGAGAGCCTTGATGAGCTCGGTTTTACCGTGATCCACGTGCCCGGCGGTACCCACGATAATGCCCGGTCTGGCGGCAAACGATGGATTCTTCTCCACGGAACGTCTTCCTTCCTCATCCCTCCGGCTGATCATAGCCGGCGGATGCGATCGCTCAGAGCCCTTAATGCCCGGCGAAGATCGGCGCTCTCATCACTGCTGACCGTTCGCAGATCCAGCATCACCCGCTGCCCGGCGATCCGTCCGACCACGGAAGGATCTCCGGTACGCAGCATTCGGGCCAGCCGGGCAGCGGAGACGCCATCGGCCAGAAGGCCGATCAGGCAGGTGGGCAACTGGGCGCCGGGACAGGAGCCTCCGCCGATAGCCGACTGCCCCTCGTGCAGCCGGACCTGGAAGAGTTTCTCGAACTCCGGCCCGAGGCCGCGCAGCAGGCGGTGGGCGCGCGCCCTGACGGCGGCAGCCGGCTGTCGGATCATCTTCAGATGGGGCAGGATCCGCCCGGGATCGTCGGCATAGCGGTATTGGCGGAGAACGGCTTCCAGAGCCGCCAGGGTCAGCTTCCCCACTCGGATGGCGCGGAACAGGGGGTTTTCCCGCAGCCGTGTGACCAGCCGCCGGCGCCCCGCGATGATGCCGCACTGCGGTCCCCCCAGGAGCTTATCACCGCTGAAGGATACCAGATCGGCTCCCGATCGGATAACCTCCCGCACCGTGGGTTCACCGGCCAAAGCCTTCTGTTCGAAGCTCTCTAATAACCCGCTGCCTAAATCTTCCACGGTCAGCAATTTTTTCCTGCGGCCCAGGCGGACCAGTTCCTCAAGAGAGGGCCGATGGGTGAAGCCGACCACCTGATAGTTGGAGGTGTGGCTGCGGAACAGCAGGGCCGTCCGATCGGTGACGGCACGGCCGTAATCCTTAAGATAGGTCCGGTTGGTGGTTCCCACCTCGACCAGTTGAGCCCCGCTGGCCGCCATCACCTCGGGAAGGCGGAAGGAGCCGCCGATCTCGATCAGCTCTCCTCGAGAAACGATCACCTCCCGATCCCGGGCAAAAGTGTTCAGGATCAGCACCACGGCGGCCGCGTTATTGTTCACCACCAGGGCTGCGGGCGCTCCGGTGATCCGGGTCAGCAGTTCAACGACGTGAACATCGCGGTGTCCCCGGCCGCCTGTTTCCAGGTCAGTTTCCAGGCTGACGTATCCCCGGCCGATTCTCTGGAGATGCCGGGCAACCTCGCCGGGCAGAGGCGCACGGCCCAGGTTGGTGCTCAGGACCACTCCGGTGGCATTGATCACCGGCCGCATGCCGGGGAGGGCAAGAACCTGGAGCATCTCCTCCACCTGGTTCAAAAAAGCTTCCCGGGAAGCTCCCCGGGGCAGCCGGTCATCCCGGCGGATGGAACGCCGCCAGCGAGCGGCCACCTGCCTGAGCGCCTCGGTCAGCATCTTTCGGGAATAGACCTGGAACCGTTCCCCGACCATGGGATCATCCAGAAAAGATCCGATGGAGGGCACATCACGGAGAGTTAACTCCTTCGCCATGATCCTCTCCTGTTTTACGGCCGTCCGCGGAAACCGCGGATCCGGAGGATGACACCCGGCCAAGAAAAAACGTTCCCTGAGGAGACCGGCGTGTCTCCCCGGGGAACGTTTCGCAGCTCAATGGACGATCAAGCCATCCCCGGGCAGATGGCGCCGGGGAAGAGAATTCGTATGATGGCTGCCGTTCAACGGAAGCGGTTGACCGGACTCTGTGTTCCGGCCGCCCGCAGAATCATTTCTGCAGACTGGGCGGCCTCTGCTGCAATTCTTTACGCTCCTCCTTGTAGGCTTCGATCAGCTGGGTCATCTCCGGATCATCGGCGATGGTATCGTCCAGGAGTGTCCATTCTACGGTAAAGGATGACACGCCCCCATCTTCATCCAGAAACAGCTCGATATCGCCCAGCTCTTCTCCCTTCGCGGCCGGATACACAAAGATGGTTCCCTCGATCTTTTCGGCAAACTTGGCCCGAGCCCCGGCGCCGATGAAGAACAGATCGATACCCTCCACCTGTTGGGCCAATTGCTTGGCATTTTCCAGATCCAGGTCCGACAGCACGACCACCACATCACAGTGCCCGCGCAGCTTCTGAAGCTTGTTCGAGAGCGCCTCGGCCGGCATTTCCAGCCTCAGTTCAGGAGGAATCGTCCGCCGCATGGGGTCGTTATCGCTCGACAGCGCGGCGCCCACCAGGGCCACTTTGATGCCCCCATACTGAAATCCGAGGAATTCCGAGGCTCCCACCCGCTTGATGATGTGAGATTGAACCAGATGCTGTCCGTGATCCCGTCGAAAAACATTGCTGCTGACCAGCGGCAACCGCTGAAGTTCCCACAGCCGGTGGATCTCATCGGGTCCCAGCGTGATCTCCTCCCGGCCCAGATTGATGGCATCATATTCCATGCGGTCCATAGCTTTAGCTAAATAGTTCGCTTTCAGGAGATTCGCCGACCCCTTTCCGCGAACGAAATCTCCGGAGTCGACCAGCAACAGGTCGGTTCCCTCGGCACGCGCCTGATGAATCACCGTGGCTCTCCGAGCCACGCCGCCGTAGCGGCAACCCCTTCACCCGCTGGGCTCCAGATGAGCGGTGACGCCGCCGGTGAAGAGCAGGCGGATGCTGCTGGGCTCCGACCGGGCAGCGGCCGTTCCGATGAACAGCAGGACCAAGGCCGCCCCGGCGGAAACGACCGCTTTTGTACGAGATACAGTCGCCAACATGGTACCTTCACCTCCATGATTCCCCGGGCGCTCGCGGCCGGTCTGGAAAAGATCGGCTCGCTCTGACCGCCACCGCGAGTATCCGGACTTAGGAAGACGTTTTCTTGGTGACACGACGGACGCTATTGCTGGCGCAGCGGGGACAGCTCCTTTCCTCCACCACCCGGGGGGTGTAGGAGGCCGGGAAGCGATGCCCGCAACGCAGGCACTGAAACGTGACCTCTTCTGACATGATCTGCTCCGATACAATCGTTTCGAACACGAATGGCCGGATACACGGACACGAATGGCCGGATACACGGACACGAATGGCCGGATGCACGGACACGATCGGCCGGACAACGGCCGAAGTTAAACGGCCGAAGTCAAACGGCCGCGGGCTGATGCTTTTTCGCCCTGGCGGTTCTCTTTTTGAGCAGGTCTTCGCCGATGGCCCTGCGAGTCCGCTCAATCTCCTTTTTGGTGACCGTCTGACGCAGTGTTTCCACCTCGCGCATCACCCGGGCCCACTTCTGCCCCTCGGCCGCCGAGATGTATTCCAGCTGCAGCCGCTCCGGTCGAATGCCCAGGGCCTCCATCTTGTCCCAGATTTTCTCCACCCGTTTCTGGGTCCAGGTGACGGCATTGATGTAATGGCAGTCGGCGAAGTGACAGCCGCTGACCAGCACAATGGGCGCGCCCATCTTGAACGCATACCAGATGAACCGTTCGTCCACCCGCCCGCTGCACATGGTGCGGATCACGCGGGCATGAGGGGGATACTGCAGCCGGTTGGTGCCGGCCAGATCCGCCCCCGGATAGGAACACCAGTTGCAGGCGAAGGTGACGATCTTTCCCTCCGGCTCGACCGACAGGGCCGGCTCGATCTGGGCCAGGATCTGCCTGTCCGTGAAATGCTTCATCGAGATGGCCCCATAGGGACATTCGGCCGAGCAGGTGCCGCATCCGGCGCAGGCGGCCTCCACCACTACGGCCGGGGTTTTCTTCTTGGTATCTACGGAAATGGCGTGGTAGGGACAGACCCGGGCACAGATCCCGCAGCTGGTGCACAGATCGTCATCGACCATGGAGGTGATCGCCTCCACCATGACCTCTCCGGCGCGCATCAGCCGGTTGGCCCGGGCGGCGGCGGCGCTGGCCTGGGTGACGGAATCCTTGATGTCCTTGGGACCCTCGGAGCATCCGGCAAAGAAGATACCCTGGGTGGCGGCATCGACCGGTTTGAGCTTGGGATGGGCCTCCAGGAAAAATCCCTCGACGCTCTTCTGCAGGGTCAGCTGCTGCTGGGTTTTGTTGATATCCGCCGGAGGCACCACACCGATGGAAAGGACCACCATATCGACCTCATGTTTTTTCAGTTCCCCGGTGGTCGTATCCTCCGCCGTAAGAATCAGATTCTTCGTCTCGGGGTCTTCATAAATATCTCCGGGGATACCTCTGATATATTGAGTTCCGGCGGCCATACTTCGTTTGTAGAGATCCTCGAAGCCCTTCCCGAAAGCCCTGATATCCATGTAAAAGACCTTACACTGCACCTCGGGCCAATGATCCTTGATCAGCAACGTGTCCTTGATCGTGTTCATGCAACAGATGTTGCTGCAGTAAGGATTTCCCCGTTTGTCGCTGCGGGAGCCGACACACTGGATGAAGGCCACCGTGCGGGGCTGCTTTCGATCCGTGAGCCGGATGAGATGTCCTTTGGTGGGTCCCCCGGAGTTGATCAGGCGCTCGAATTCCAGAGAGGTGATGACGTTCTCATAGCGAGTGTACCCGAACTCGTCCAGCTCCGTAGGATCGTAAACCTCCATTCCGGTGGCCACGACGATGGTGCCCACTTCTATGACCATCTCCCGATCCTTCTCGTCGTAGTCGATGCAATTCTTTTCGCAGACCTCCTGGCATTTCCCGCAGGCGATGGGCTTGTTGCCGAGGCAGTCGTTCATGTCGATCAGGAAGGCCGCCGGGACAGCCTGGGGAAATTCCTGATAGATGGCCTTCCGGGTAGACAGTCCCAGGTCGAATTCGTTCGGCCGGGTCACCGGACAGACCTCGAGACAGTCGCCGCAGGCCGTGCACTCCTTCTCGTTCACGTAGCGGGCTTTCCTGAGAATCTTGACCCGGAAATTTCCCACGTAGCCATCGACCTGCTGGACCTCGCTGAGTGT
>CAZOYL010000141.1:0-6786 GCA_964584035.1 uncultured Gemmatimonadota bacterium
GGCAGACCTCCGAGGTCGGAAGCTATCATCAGCACTCCTGCGTCCTGACCAGCCTGGTGCCCGGGACCAAGTATTATTACCGGGTCACGGCCGGCGAAGAGGTCCATACCGGCTCATTCTGGGCCGCGCCCGAGGAAGATGCCGCGGCCGTCAGCTTCATCGCTTACGGCGATACGCGAACCTACCCGGCCAGTCACGATCAGGTGGCCGCCGCCATGATCACGGCCTACACCGCGGACCAGAACCTGCAATCCCTGATCGTCTCGGTCGGCGATCTGGTCGGCACCGGCAACAGCGAATCGGACTGGGACAGTCAATTTTTCAATCCATCCTATCCCAACATCCAGAAAATGCTGGCCACGCTGCCGTACCAGTCCTGCATGGGCAATCATGAGGGCACGGGGACGCTGTTCGTCAGGTATTTTCCCTATCCCTTCATCTCCGGGCGGTACTGGTCGTTCGACTACGGCCCGGCCCACTTCACGGTGGTCGATCAATACACCAGTTACGGCCCCGGATCGGCCCAGCTAACCTGGATCGAGAACGATCTGGCGGCCACCGACAAGCCCTGGAAGTTCATCTATCTGCACGAGCCGGGCTGGTCGGCCGGCAGCCACAGCAACAGCACCGGGGTGCAGAACTATATCCAGCCTCTGTGCGAGCAGTACGGCGTCCCGATCGTGTTTGCCGGCCACAACCATTATTACGCCCGGGCCCTGGTCAACGGTGTCCATCATGTCACCACCGGGGGCGGAGGGGCGCCGCTGTATAGCCCGGATACGGGCTATCCCTATCTGGTCAGCTCGGCTAAAGCCCATCATTTCTGCGCGGTCGCCATCGACGGCGACGTCCTCACGTTCCGGGCCGTCAACACCGCAGGCACGGTGATCGACTCCTTCACCATCACGCCGGCCGTCGGGGTCGAAACGGACGAGGCCCAGCCGCCGGTGCCGGACTTTGTGCTTCACCCGGCCTACCCCAATCCCTGCAACCCGTCCACGACCATCTCCTTCTCCATCCCGGCGGCCTCCACCGTGGACCTTGCCGTCTATAACATCTTAGGCCAGAAAGTCCGGGCGCTGGCCGAAGGAAGGCTGGCGGCCGGGCATCACGCCGTCCCCTGGGACGGGAGGGACGATACTGGCCGGGAGGTGGGCTCGGGCCTGTACCTCTGCCAGCTGCGCTGCGGCGACCGGGTGGAGACCGATAAGATCCTGTTGCTGAGGTAGCACAATTTCCCCCCCGGGATTGCTGTGATATTCAGGCAGACGGACTCGTTGGCCCTTTTCTCGTAACAATTCTGTCAAGATCGTTTTATTAATAGATGAATGAGCAATTCACATTCGGGTGTTCCGTTCGGGGCGGCTTTCGGGCCGCCCTTACTGGTTACATTTGATTTTTGTTGAAGAGATATTAGCTGGAATAGGTTGTTTGTCATCCCACCTCAAATGACCAAATTAGGTATTGACAAATGGCAGCTATTGTTGCATATTCTTCTCACATATGAATATAAGAGGAGGTTATGGAACAGTGAGTAAAATATCGATTACACAAAAACTGCTGAACTATGTTCGTGAAAAAGGTGTACTTCGTACCAGGGAACTGGATCAAATTGACATTCCACGTATCTACCTGACACGGCTGGTGCGAAAGGGTCATCTTGAGCGAATCAGTCGTGGCCTCTACCGGCTGCCAGATAGTGAGATCACAGAACACTTTACGCTTCTGCAAGCGGCTAAGAGGATCCCGCATGGTGTCGTATGTCTTATTTCCGCCCTGAGCTTTCATAACCTGACAACCCAGATACCACATCAGATTTGGATCGCTCTTGAAAGAGGGAAATGGGAAGCCGGCGTCCGTGATCTGCCGATTCGGATTGTCGAATTTTCCGGGCGCTCTTTTCATGAAGGAATCGAAATTCATCTTGTTGAAGCTGTGCCTGTTCGTGTCTATAATGCGGCCAAGACCGTCGCCGACTGTTTCAAATATCGCAACAAAATCGGTCTCGATGTGGCCATTGAAGCCCTGCGGGATGCGCTTAGAGAGCGCAAATGCACCATAGATGATCTCTGGCACTATGCTCACATCTGCAGAATTACGAACGTCATTCGACCATATTTAGAGGCCTCCGTATGAAGCGCTCAGAGCCTCATAATATAGCAGCTTCTATTCGACAGAAACTGCTCAACCATGCCAGGAAACGCAGCGAGGACTTCCAGGTCGTTCTGACGCAGTATGCCTTGGAAAGGTTTCTTTTCCGGCTGGGTCAATCAACGTACTCGGATGATTATATCTTGAAAGGTGCTTTTCTATTTCTTATATGGACCAATCAACCTTACCGGCCGACCAGAGATCTTGACCTTCTTGGATTCGTAGAAAATTCAGCTGAACAGCTTCTGGCTATCTTCAGAGATCTCTGTGATATAAACGCAGATGATGGACTTGTTTTCGAAGCAGATTCTCTTTCGGCTGAGCGGATTAGAGAAGATCTTGAATACCATGGTTTGCGTATAAAACTATTGGCAAAACTTGAGATGGCCAGGATTCCTTTGCAGATCGATATCGGATTTGGTGATGTGGTCACACCTCGGCCTGCGTATGAGAGTTTTCCAACCATTTTAACAATGCCTGAACCTCGTATTCGAACTTATTCTAAAGAGTCCGTTATCTCGGAGAAGTACGAGGCCATGGTGCGCCTTGGTATTGCCAATAGCAGAATGAAAGATTTCTATGATGTGTGGGTCCTTGCGAAGGAATTTGATTTCCAGGGTAAGAGACTAACTCAAGCGATGAAAGCGACTTTTAGAAAACGCCAGACCACACTGCCAGACAGCGCTCCCATTGCTCTGAGGTCTGATTTCTATCAAGACCCTGTCAAACAAGGCCAATGGAAAGCTTTTCACGCACGAAGGCGTCTGAGAATTGCCCCTGGCGATCTCAACGATGTCATCGATCTGATCGGTTCGTTCTTGCTGCCGCCGACGGAGGCGTTGAGTCAGGGTCAGACATTTCAGATGATGTGGCCAGCTGGTGGATCATGGAGATGATACCGGCTTCGAATCATGATACGAACAGGAACCGGCCATGAACACCAAGCTCATTCCCCCGGACCTGACCTTCCTGTACGAAGGAAGCCGGCCGCTTTTTCCTTGACATGCCCGCCGCGATGCATTAATTATGAGCACCGTGGATCGCGCCGGCCGCGATCCGGCGATGAAGAAGCCGATCCGTTCGATGCGCGCGATGCGCCAATTCGCACCACCACCACCAAAAGGAGGCGGAATGAGCAAGCCGGTCACAACCATACTGGTCCTGATCCTGTCATTAAGCTGCCTGACTCTGCTGGCCTGCGGCGGCGGGCAGCAGGAGCAGGCCGGGACCACCACCGGGGAGATGGGCGGACAGCAGGCCAAGCAGCAAGCCGCGCCGCCCATGGAGAAAGCCGGATCCGGGGGCTGCACCTGGGTCGACATGCCCCTCTACCCCGGGGCCGAGCAGGCCGACCAGTACTACGACGGCGCCGTCACCACGGCCGAGGAGTACAACGAGTCGCACACCTACACCACGGCGGATGGTTTGGACAAAGTTGCCGCCTATTACCAGGCCCAGATGCCGGCCAGAGGCTGGTTCCAGGACCGCTGGATGGATGTGGACATGACCAAGCCCGGCTGGACCTGCCAGCGGGGCGTGTACAGCATGCGCGACGGCCAGGATGCGGCCATCGTGGAGATCACCGACAAAGGCGAGGGACGATCCCATATTGCCTTGAAGATGGTCAGCTATAAATGACCTGCGGGGCGGCCCTCGGGCCGCCCCTGCCGTTTCCGCCGATCTGACTTCAGGACCTTTCCGATCACGCGTCCATTTCATTCTGCCCGGGAACATCCCATGAACTACAAGCTCTCCCCATCGGACCTGACCTTTCTCTATGACGGCTGCAAGCGCTGCTTCGCGCTCAAGGTCAAGCACGGCATCCGGCAGCCGTCCATCCCCATCCCGGGGGTGTTCAGCGCCATCTCCTATCTGCAGAAGGAGTACTATTCCGACAGGCGGATAGAGGAGATCTCGCTGCTGATGCCGCCCGGGGTGATCAAATACGGGGAGCAGTGGGTCCGCTCGCGGCCCGTCGAGTGGCCGGACCGGGCCAGCACCTGCTACATCAACGGCCGGTTCGACATCGTGGCCGCGCTCGACGACGGCTCCTACGCCGTCATCGACTTCAAGACCGGCAATCCCTCCGAGGAGAAGGCCGGCTTTTACGGCCGGCAGCTCCACGCCTATGCCTACGCCCTGGAGCATCCGGCCGAGGACCAGCTGCATCTAACGCCGGTCAGCGCCCTGGGACTGCTGTACTTCACCCCCGACCGCTGCGAGCTGACCGGTCCGGAGCGTCAGATCCTGGAGGGCAGCATGAAATGGCTGCCGGTGCCTCGGGATGATGCCGCTTTCATGCAGTTCCTGGGCCAGGTGGTCGATCTGCTGGACGGGCCGCTGCCGCAGGCCGACCTGGAGAACTGCCCCTGGTGCCAGTACCGGGCGATGAAGGCGCCCGGGGCCGGGGGAGATGAACCCTCCCGGGAGGAGAGCATCGAGCCGCCCTTCTGCCCGCGCTGCCAGGGACCGATGACGCTGCGCGAGGGGAAGTTCGGGAAGTTCTGGTCCTGCCTGCGGTACCCGGAGTGCCGGGGGACGCGGAATGTGTCCTGACGGGGAATAAATGTGGTTGGAGACTTCTACCGAGGATGTGAATATCCGCGGTTTTTTATTGGGGTTTACCCTGGACGCTTTATCATCATTATTACTTGACAAAAAATAGAAAATATGCTATCATTCCCGAGCAGAATGGAAGGAAATGAATTCCCTGGCCTAATAGATCTCATTTAAGGGGAGGTGAAAACCATGGCAAAATATCTGGTTCTCTGGGAAATGGACGAAAGCAGGATACCCGTTGACCCCAAAGAGCGAGCGGCCGGCTGGAAGGCCTTGATGGACATGGTCAAGAAAGACATGTCTGACGGCCCGATGAAGGACTGGGGAAGTTTTGTCGGCGAGAGCGCCGGATACACCATCTTCGAAGGAACCGAACTGGAGTTGAGCACGCGTTTACAGCAGTACGTGCCGTATGTCCGTTTCGAGGTGCATCCGGTCGCCTCAGTGGATGACACGGGACAGATGATCGCGGCTCTGCTGAAGTGATCGGTTGAAGCCAAAGTCTGAAATCGCTGTTCGAGATCTATGGTTGGATTCATTTACTGAAAATTGCCCTTCAAAAGGGTAGGGGAACCGCTATACCCGCGAGACTTTTGCAGATCAATTTCAAGTTCAACATCTCCAGGGATCTGCTGTCCACCCCGCCGGATGCTCCCATTTGCCGCATCCCGACGCAAAGGGCTCATCATATCGTCTCACCTAAAAGGGAGGTGTCAAAATGAGGGTATCTGTACGGATTTTGGGGATGCTGCTGCTGGCATTGTTCGCGGCTTCGCCAAGCGCCATGCAGTTGAAAATGGTCGTGGAGGAACGGTCGCCTGACGGAGAAGTTCTGGGCATCCAGACGATCCTGGCGGATAAAGATCATGGGATCAATATGGAGTTCCAGGGTGGTGACCAGCACGGCGGCATGGTCTGGAGTAAGAAACAGATGATCGCCTGGCTGATGGACTTTCTCGAGGGCACCTACTGGACCATGACCGAGGAGGATGCGGCCAGGCTCAAGAAGATGCGCCAGGAAATGATGCCCAGGATGAAGGCCCAGCAGGAGAAGATGAAGGCGCTCTTCGATGAACAGATGAAGGGCCTATCCGAGGAAGAGAAGAAAGCGGCGATGCAGCACCTCCCCATGGGCATGGGGATGGGTGAGGAGGAGGAGGAGACGGTCTACGAGAAGGTCGGCTCCGAAGCGGTGGACCCATGGGGGGATGCCGATATCTATGTCGGCCGCCGGTACGGGGAGATGGTCGAGAAGGTCTGGACCGCCGGCTGGGACCAGCTGGGCGTGGACGAGACGTATCTCCAGGTGTTTGGTGATTTCGGGGAGTTCGCCGGAGGCTTCATGGAGGGGGAAGAAGGCGAAAAGCCTTTTCAATTCGGTCAATTGGAGGAGGAGCAGGGCTATCCCGGTTTCGCGGTCAAGAGGGAAACCTATGATCGCGACGGGGAGCTCGAATCAGTGGAGATGACCGAATCCGTGGAAACTCAAGAGACGGATCTAACCAGGTATCAGCTGCCTATTACCGATCCCCCGCTGGAGGAGATCGACAGCCCCTTCGACGAGATGCCCGATCGGCCGCAGATGCCGCCGGGGTATTGAGAGGTTTTCTAACTTGAAATCACAACTTGTGACTCCTGGATAAAAATACCAGCACTTAACAATATTTGTAGGTAAAATTATCCAATCGTTGGACATTTGTCAAGGGGATCCGGATGCATTTCATCCTTGACATCAATCTCGTGATCGTGTATAATAAAAGCGAATTCCTCGTGCGTTTTCGAGCGCACGATGCGGGGGCGGCTTTCGAGCCGCCCTTGCCTTTTTTGGGGTCTTCTTTACAACGAGGGTATCTTGTTTTCGAATTCACCTTCAATAGGAAGAATGCCACTGCGTTAGAGTTGTAAGCTGCTCATGTCCACCGCGATGGAGGAGCACATGCCTGAATCCACTTCGATTATCCCCTCTGTGCGCATCCAGAAAGCGATTTTTACTTTACGCGGACAGCATGTTATGCTTGAGGTCACAGATTGTGACCTCAGGACTGGATTGGCCGTTTCAAGCAGTTTCTGGTTCGA
>CAZOYL010000142.1:0-6750 GCA_964584035.1 uncultured Gemmatimonadota bacterium
ACTGCAGGGTGACCAGGACCAGGATCTGACCGGTCCGGCCCCGCTCGAGACGCTCCATGGCCTTGCCCAGGATGGCGCCCTGCGACCTGTGCGCGTCGGCCGCCTTCATGGCATATCCCGGCACGGCGGAGGTGGTCAGCAGGTCGCCGGGCTCGATGCCGGTCTCGGTGGCATCGACGTTGCAATAGACCCGGCCGGCCAGGGCCACGTCGTGAGCGAACTGGCCCACGCCCAGCCGCACGCCGGATCCCAGACCCCGGCCGCCGGCCACGATGCCGGCCACCCTGGTGTCGTAAGGCTTTTGGCTGACGGTCAGCTGCCCGGGATGGGCCGGGTCGATGATCAGCACCATGCCGGACTGGACAGCCGCTTCCTCGCGTATGTCAAATCCCTCTGCATAATCGAGACCCTCGCCTAATTCCACGATGGTGTCGCCGGAGGCATATTCCCGGATGATGACGTTCCCCCGGAAATCGGCGGCGCAATCTGTCCCTTGGGCATACAGTCCCATGCTATTGAAACTTTGACAATACAGCGCAACGGCGTTGGCACTGATAGATGTCATTCCCGGACTTGTATTGCCATAACCGTAAACACCGGCTGCGGACGATCCGAGCTGGCCATAATTGCCGGTGGTCTCATGCTGCCCCAAAACCCCCTGGTTTGTACCACCCAAAGAACCATAGTTTCCACTCGATGTGTGTTCTCCATACACCCCCGTACCGTCCGCACTCTCGCCCTTCACGCCATAGGTGCTTCCGGACCCTCTCACGCCGGCGCTGCTGGAACCCAACCCACCCCAATTGCCGGTGCCCGCATCCTGGCCATAGGCCCCCATGGTGTTCCCTCCCAGATAACCATAGTTACCGTCGGTTCCGTAGCTCCCGTAAGCACCCCGCACTCCACCACCCAGATAACCCCAATTCTCGCTGTTCAGATCCCTCCCTAAAATGCCATAGGCATCCTGGCCCACGTATCCCTCGGTCTGGTGGAAATAGGTGCCGCCGTTGCCGTAGATCGCGTCACCCGCACCAGGGGCAATTATTACGTTCGCAACGTGAAGTCTCGCATCCGGACTGCTCGTCCCGATGCCCACGTTGCCGCTCACCGTTGAATATATGTCATCGCCCGAGATAGTCCAATCGCCATCGCTGCCGCTGGTGCTCGATCCAGAGATCATCGCATAAGCAACGCTGGCCATCCGCTGCCGGGGAGTCAGCTCCGGATCACCGCCCACCTGGACGCCCAGCCAGCGATTCGGCTCGTTGAAGACCGTGTCTTCGATGGCGCTCACGCTCGCGAGCAAAACGTTGAATATCCCGCTGCCGACGGCCACCGCCGGCTGCGTCTCGGTCCATACTTGAGTCCCCCCCAAGGAATCGGTATAGATGGAAAAGGTCATGGCCACGGTCGTGTCCAGGGCCACGCCATAGGCATCCGCTAAAGTACCCTGTTAACCGATCAGGCCGGGCACCTTGGCCAGAACAGCCGTCGGCAGAAGAACCAACGACAGCACGATCACGAAAGCAGTCGCTCTCATGAGCATACCTCCTTGAAGGGGAGAAGTGGATGGGGACAGAGAATGAGCGAGTTAAGATGACGACAAAAAAAGAGGGCTGTTTGAAATTCATGATAAATGTTGACTCTAAAAAGACTTATCTCCATTTTACCATAAATCCGTATTTTTGTCAAGTGTTAAATTAATTCAGCCATAGTGCAATTCGCTTATGTCCTACTGCTTAGATATGATATTGAGCTCAAATCGACGACCGTTGTTTAAAAAAAAGGCGGCCCTGACGGGCCGCCTGTGTCGATTTCCGGTATCTACTCGAACGGTATTGATTCTATCGATAAGAGCCCTGCCGGCTCACCCGGCGCCGGCAATGAATTAATCGAGAACCATTCCGGTAATACTGATTCCGCCGGCGATGATTTCACCGATGAAAATTCGAGCGGTTATTTCCCCTTCTGCCACCTTCTGATCAGCTTGGCGTACTCCCGGATGAGGGCCTTGGCCTCTTTCTGGGTGGGCGCCTCGGCGAAGACGCGGAACAGGGCCTCGTCGACGGAGGGGATAACCAGCGCCCAGGAGTCGTCGAACAGGACGCGGATCCCGTCGATCAGCTCTCGCTTCCGGCTTTCGGTGTGCTCCATCATCCGGCGCATCACCTGGCCCTTGAGGTCCCAGGGGCAGGGCACCACCTGGCTTAAAATGATGGGATGCGGGCAGTCGGCCATCAGTCGGGAAGGCCTGGTCTTCTGCAGAGCCATCAGCTCCAGGATCTTGGCCACGGCGTACATGGCATCGGAGCCGCGCTGGAATTCGGGGAAGATGAAGCCGCCCCTCGTTCCCCCGACGAAGTCGACATCGGGCTGGTTGGCCACCTCCATCATGGAGCCATGGTCATCGCGAGTGCGGATGACGTCCACCCCCTTGCTGGCGGCCATCCATTCGATCTCCTGGGAGGCGGTGATGGGCACGCCGATACGCCGGGCCTTTCCCATTTCCAGGAACAGGTAGGTGACCAGCAACACCAGGTGGGAGTTGTCGATGAGCTTGCCGTCGTCGCCCACCATGAAAACGCGCTCGGCCCCGGCGTTGAGCAGAAATCCGGCGTCGGCCTTGAGTGAGGTGACGATGGTGGACAGCTGATCGATGGACCGCTGAAAAGACTCCGCCGTGACGGTCAGAAAACGGTGGTCCAGGAAGGCGTTCAGGGAGACCACCTCGCAGGCCAACTCTCCTAAGATGGAGGGAAAGATGGTCGCGGCGGCTCCGCTGGAGTAATCCACCACCACCTTGAACCGGGCCCGGGCGATGGCCTCCCGGTCGATGGATCGGAGAAAACCCTCGTGATAGGACTCCACCACGCGGTAGGGAAAGTCCAGCACACCGGTCTCCTGCGGTGTGGCCCGGTAGAAATCCTCCCGGAAGAACAGCCGCTCCACCGCCTTGGTCTTGGAGGGCGGTAGATCCATGCCGCCGGTGTCGAAAAAGATGATGTCCTGATGGTCTTTCCGGTAGGGGGAGCGGCGGACATGGACCCCGCCCATCTCCCGGCCGGATTTGAGCCCATAGCGGACCACCGGGATGGGCATGGCCCGCAGGTCGAGCACATTGACCCCGGCCGAAAGCAGGCCGCCGTTGAAGGACTCCTTGATCATCCGCGATGACTTGTCGGCGTCGCGGCTGGTGATGGCGTAATTGCCCTTGCCCAGGTAGGCACCGAAGGCGGCCCCCAGCTTGGCGGCGAACTCCGGACTCAGCTCCCAGTTGGCCAGTCCGCTGACCTTGGCCTCGCTGAACAGGGCGCTCTCCCATCTCTTACCCCACACCAGGCTGGAGGACAGCAGCGCCCCCTGATCCACGATCTTGCCGGGCCAGATCTTGACGTTGGCCTTGATGTGGCTTTCCCGGCCGATATGGCAGCCGTGGCTGATGATGGCGTTCTCCATGACATAGGCCTTCTCCTCGATGACGGTCTCCGACCCCACCACCGCTTCTGTCAGTGAGGCCTTGCGTCCGACGGTGACATCGTTCCACAGGACCGACCGGGACACGATAGCCTCCTCCCCGATGGTCCCGCCCTCACCGATGACGCAGTCATCCAGGATGGCCCCATCCCCGACCGTGCATCCCCGGCCCACAACCACCGTTCCCTTCAGCTGAGCCTTCGGGCTGATGACGGCATCCTGATCGATCCACACCTGCGCATTTTCTCTCTTCTCCAGCCGGCCGGGAATCTTCACTCCGACCAGTCCCTTGAGGATATCCACGTGGCTGCGGTGATATTCCCCCAGGTCGCCGATGTCACGCCAGTAGCCTTTGGCGATGTAGCCGAAGAGGGGCTTGTCATCTTCCATCAGCCTGGGGAACAGATCCTTGCTGAAATCAAAATTCGTCTTCGCCGGCACCAGGTCCAGGGCTTCGGGCTCCAGGACATAGATGCCGGTATTGACCGTGTCGCTGAATACCTGGCCCCAGGTGGGCTTTTCTAAAAAACGGGAGACGCGCCCATCATCGGCCACGATGACGATACCATAGGACAGCGGATCCGTCACTCTGGTGAGGGTGATGGTGGCCATGGCGCCCTTCTGACGGTGAAAATCCATCAGGGCGGTGAGGTCGAAATCGGTCATCAGGTCGCCGCTGATGACCACAAAGGGCTCTCCCAGGTGCTGCTGGGCGTTCTTCACCGCTCCGGCGGTGCCGAAGTCATCGGCGGCGGTCACATAGGTCATCCTGACGCCAAACCGGGACCCGTCGCCGAAATAATCGCTGATCCTTTCGCCCTGGAAGTATAGCAGGCAGACCAGATCGGTAATTCCGTGCCGGGCCAGCAGGGCGACGATGTGTTCCATGATGGGCCGGTTGACCATGGGCATCATGGGCTTGGGAAGATCGACCGTCAGGGGACGCAGACGGGTACCGAATCCCCCGGCCATGATCACCGCTTTCACTTGAGCCTCCGTGTGTCAGGGCACCCTCATTTCAGAGCGCTTTTGAACTGCGGGAATCTCCCGATACGATCTGTTGAACTTCTTCCAGAACGTCCATGAAATCATCGAACGGCCGGTGCTCGATGCCCTGCTCCCGGCAATACCGGCCCAGATCGTGCTTCGCAAAGACGATGTCGGCGTCCCTGACGCCGCAGCGGTCCGAGAATCCGTCGCCGATATAGATGACCGTCTTGCCCTGCCGCTGATATTCTCGGACGTGATAGCCCTTGCAGTTGCCGCACTGGCGGCAGCCCTTCTCAAAATATGGAAATTCGGGGATCAGCCGGCCGCCCCGAAACTCCAGATGGTTGGCAAAGCGGGGCAGGTCTTCCAGGCCGAATTTATCCAGCAGCAGATCGATGTAGAAATCCAACCCGTCGCTGAGGATGATGACGGGCACATCGCGGTCCCGGCAGAATCGAACGAAGGGCATGAAATGGGGATCGATCTGCCGTGTCAGGGCGAACCGTCTGACCTGCTCGGGAGTCGCCCGGGCCAGGGCGCATTCCGCGATGAGACAGTCGCGGGAACCGATCTGCCCGTCTTTCCATCTCTGGACGACCGCCTCCCAGCCGTCGCCGGCGAACCGGGCGAACATCCGGTTACCCACGTCGGTGGTGCTGACGGTGCCGTCGAAATCAGTCAGGACGATATAATCCATTTGCGAGATTTTCCTGGCGGGGAAAAAGGAAATGCCGTGTCCGTCGTTCGTGTCCGTCGCAGAACCTGATGTCGGCTCAAACTTAACACAATCGGACAACCGGGTCAACAATTTTGTTGCCAATATGATGCAAATGCTCTATTTTGACGGGGCGATTCGTCCGCCGACCGGCCAGTGGTCCATCCGGGATGATGCTCCAATGATGATTGAAGGACCGGGAGGCATTTTCAATTTCCAATCTTCATCCTACTTATATAATCATGCCCGTCAACGCCGACCATATCGCCACACCCGGAACGCTCTACCTGGTTTCCACCCCCATCGGAAATATGGAGGACATCACCTTCCGGGCCTTACGGATGCTGCGGGAGGCCGACCTCATCGCCGCCGAGGATACGCGCAGAACCCGGCAACTGCTGGACCATTACCAAATCTCGGCGCGTCTGACCAGCTACCACGACCACAACAAGGAACAGCGCTCGCCCCGGCTGCTGGAAACGCTCCTGGCCGGCCGGTCGGTGGCCCTGGTATCGGACGCCGGCACGCCGGGTATCTCCGATCCGGCCTACTACCTGGTTCGCCTGGCCATCGGGCAGGATGTGCCGGTGGTGCCGATCCCGGGCCCGGCGTCTCCCCTGGCCGCCCTGGTGGTCTCCGGCCTGCCTCCGGACCGGTTTGTTTTCGAGGGTTTCCTGCCGGTCAAAGCGGGCAAACGCCGGTCGCGCCTGCGGGACCTGACCGATGAACCCCGCACCATCGTGCTGTTCGAATCCCCCCATCGGCTGATCAAAACGCTCCAGGATATCCGGGACATCCTGGGCGACCGGCCGGCCGCGGTCGTCCGGGAGCTGACCAAGAAATTCGAGGAGGTCTCCCGGGGACCGGTCTCGCGGCTGATCGCGGCGTACAGCGAAAGAAAACCCCGGGGCGAGATCGTCATCGTCCTGGGCGGCTGGCCCGTCTCACCTAAAAACCTTGACAAGAACTCTGTTTAGGTGTATTTTTGTAACTTTGGTTCCCTGCATTGAACAGGATAGTATCTTTCAGGCACCTTCAGAATTGTTGCGGCAGATGATCACATCTCTCAGAACATTCGGCCGGCGCAGCCAGGACCTGTATCTCAGGCTGATCGATCCCGTCTCGCGAGCCATGGCCGGCGCTCACATTCACCCCCACGTGCTCACCGTGACGGGATTCATCCTGTCCCTGGCAGCGGCGAACTTTTTTCGGATCGGTCATTTCCTGTGGGCCGCCATCGCCATCATCCTGGCCGGAACCTGCGATGTTTTAGACGGCCGGATCGCCCGGGCGACCGGCAAGGGCAGCACCTATGGAGCTCTGTTCGACTCGACCATCGACCGGTATTCCGAGATCTTCATCTTTTTGGGATTGACCTGGTTTTTCTACGATGTCTCGCGATCGACCGTCCTGATCATCATCCTGGCCGTGGCCGGATCGATGATGGTCAGCTATACCCGGGCCCGGGCCGAGGGGCTGGGGCTGGAATGCCGGGTGGGCATCCTGCAGCGTCAGCACCGCATCGTCCTGCTGGTGGCCGGAGCCCTTCTGGGGTCCATCCCGGGCACCCG
>CAZOYL010000143.1:0-6747 GCA_964584035.1 uncultured Gemmatimonadota bacterium
CGAAGCGGTAGCCGGCGCCGGGATCGTCGGTCAGCTGACGGAGGCCGGTGCCGTCAGGCTGCATCAGCCAGATGCCCCGCCAATCGGCCCGGGTGACGGCGATGCGGCCGCCGTCGGAGGAGAAGACCGGACAGATAAAGGATTCCTTGGCCTCGGTTAACTGGACCGACAGCTGGGGCGGCTGCTGAGCCGGCAGCTGAACCGGCTCGCCGGGAGCCGAGGTTCCAGCGCCGGCGGAGAGGAGAGAGATGGCCAGGAAGAACAGGATCAGATGCTTTTTCTTCAAGCTCTTATCCTTTCGGTGAGAGTAGAGATGATGTTCAAGAGCCAGCCGCGGCTCTCTTCTTGATGGGTCATGGTGACAGGTCGCCGTGATAGATCGTCGTTGGAGGCAAAATAATACATCACTTTCAGGAGAGCAAGCGAAAAGGGGATTCTTTGCCGCAGCCCGGCGTCCTGTTCCCGGTTCTTTGGACAGGATAGCAGAACAGGACCAATAGAATTGAAAGAATATCGAGCCGGATGAAAATAATACTTGACTTATTAAGTAGGATATTATACATTATACCTGTAGGGGGTATCACAGGGACACGGCGGGAAATGAGGAGATGGTGATATGATAGATCAAAAGACGGAGAACGATGTCATAGCTCGCCTGAGGAAGATCGAAGGCCAGATTCGTGGGGTGCAGAAGATGGTCGAGGATGGCCGCTACTGTGTGGACGTGGTCATGCAGATCACGGCGGCCGAGTCGGCCCTCCACGGGGCGGCCGAGATCATCCTCAAGAATCATCTGCAAACCTGTGTGCTGGCCGCCTTCCGCTCGGACAACGAGAAGGACTGCCAGGAGAAGGTCGACGAGCTGCTGAAGGTGTACGGCAAACTGAGGTCGCGCTGAGGTTCATTTCTCGGGCGATTATCAACCATTTAATATTCGATAATATAATCGATTAGAGAAGTTACCTAAGGCAATGCTTTAAGAAAGTCACCGTTTAAGAAAGTCACCGTTTAAGAAAGTCACCGTTTAAGAAAGTTACAGGATGCGATATTTCGTCATCATCACAGCCCTGGCAGGGCTGTTGTCTGGCCCCTCCTCTCAGGGTATGGCAGATGAGCGGCTGAACGAGCTTATCGAGGAGGCTCTGGAGAACAATCCCGGGATCCTGGCCGCCGAGGAAACATGGTCGGCCGCCGAGGCCGGGATCACCACGGCCCGGGCCTGGCCGGATCCGCAGGTGGGGATCCGCTTCGAGAGGAATCCCGGAGCGGTTTACTCCCTGGGCGAAGCCCGGATGCGGATGGTCTCCATCTCACAGACCATCCCTTTCCCGGGAAAGCTGTCCCTGCGCGCCGAAATGTTCACCAGAGATGCCCATAAAGCCCGGTGGGAATACGAAGCAGCCCGGCAGGAGATCATCGCGCAGGTCAAGACGGCCTACTACGATCTGTTCGTCCTGCAGAGATCCGTGGAGCTTTTACAGGAACAGTCCGATCTGCTGGCAGCTTTCGAGAGGACGGCGCGGGTGAACTATATGGTCGGCCGGGCCTCGCAGCACGATGTCCTCAGGGCGCAGGTGGAGCTGGCTCTGCTGAAAGATGACCTGGAGACGCTTGACCGGGAGGATGTGGTCACCGCCAGAGCCCGACTCAATACCCTGCTCGACCGTCCGGCCCTGAGCCCGCTGGAGCTTTCCGGGGCTATCGACATCGCGCCGATGACCCTGTCCGGGGAACGGCTGGAGCAGATAGCCCTGGAGAACCGCCCCAATCTGGCGGCCGGGGAGGAGATGATCGGCAGGGCCCGGGCCGCTCACGCGCTGGCCAGGAGAGGATATCTGCCCGACCTGACCGTGATCCTGATGCAGCAATGGATGGAGACGGCCATGGGCGACGAGACCACCCGGGGGCTGCGGCTGTCCCTGAACCTGCCCCTGTGGTTCTGGGGCAAGAAGGCCGATGTCTCCCAGAAACGGGCCCTGTGGCGCAGCGCCCAGGCATCGTACCGCTATCTGCAGAGCCGAATCCGGCTGGAGGTGCAGCAGGCCCTGGCCGAGTATCGGGCCGCTCAAAGGAGGACCGAACTGTTCGAGACCACCATCGTGCCTCTGGCCGAACAATCCCTGAAGGCCGCCCGGGCCGCCTACGAGCACCAGGAGACCGATTTTCTGAACCTGATCACGGCGGAACGCAATCTTCGCGAGGTCAGATTGAAGCAGTGCCGGGCCACGGGAAAATTGGGCCGGAGCCTGGCCCGTTTGGAGCAGGCTGTGGGAACCACCTTTTTCGATGATGAGGAGATGAGGACAAGTGAATAAGAGAACACTGCCGATCGCGGTTGTCTTGGCCCTCTTCGTTCTGTCGATGACGACGGCCGTCATCGCGCCGGCTCAGGAGGAGGACGAGATACTGTACTGGACCTGCGGGATGCATCCCTCTGTGCGGGCCGACGGACCCGGGAAATGTCCCATCTGTAACATGGACCTGGTGCCGGTGCGGGTCGGCCAGGAGGAGGAACAGGATGTTGTAACCCTGACCCTGAGCGAGCGGGCCCGTCAGCTGGCCGGCGTGAGGACCTCCGAGGTGGAATATCTTCCCCTGGAGCGAACCATCAGGGCCGTGGGAATGCTGGATTACGACGAGCGCAACAGGACCTATATCGCCGCCTGGGTCTCCGGGAGGATCGACCGGCTGTTCGTGGATTTCACCGGGGCCCGGGTCAGGGCGGGAGAGCCCCTGTTGTGGATCTACTCGCCGGAGCTGGTGACGGCTGAGGAGGAATATCTCCTGTCCCTGGAGACGGTGGCCAGGGTTCAGGACAGCCCGGCCGCCGAGATGGCGGCCAACGCCCGGGCGCTGCTGGAGTCCTCGCGCAGCAAGCTGCTGCTGATGGGCGTTACCGAAGGGCAGATCGATGAATTGGAGCAACAGGGCGCCGCCCGGAACGAGGCCGTCATCGTCGCACCGGCCTCGGGGACAGTGATCCACAAGGGTGTCCAGGAGGGGCAGTATGTCAAGCAGGGGCAGCACCTGTTCGAGATCGCCGACCTGTCCGGCCTGTGGATGATGGCCGACATCTTCGAGACCGACTACGCCCTCATCGAGGAGGGCCAGGAGGTGGAGATCACCGCCCCATCCTATCCCGGAGAGACCTTTCACGGCCGGGTGTCCTTTATCGACCCGTTTTTAGATCCGTCCACGCGAACGGTGAATGTCCGCGTTAATGTGCCCAACCCCGGGGGCAGGCTGAAGCCGGGGCTGTCCGTGGACGCCCGGGTGCGGGCTCCTGTCGCGAAAGATGACCGGGACTTTTACTCCTGTCCGATGCATCCGGAGATCATTTCCGACAAGCCCGGCCAGTGTCCCGAGTGCGGCATGTTATTGGAAAAGGTGGCCGGGGGGATGGTGCTGGCCGTTCCCGTATCAGCCGTGCTGGACCCGGGTCCCAGAAAACTGGTCTACCTGGATCTGGGCGACGGCCGCTATGAGCCCCGGGAGGTGGTGGTCGGCCCGCAGGCGGAGACCATGGCGGCGGGAAGCGCCGGGAAGTTCTTTCCGGTCCTGTCCGGGCTGGCCCCCGGGGACAGGGTGGTGACCCGGGCCAATTTCCTGATCGACTCCCAGTCTCAGCTGACCGGCGAGGCGGCCGGGGCTTATGGGGGCGCGTTGGAGACGGAGGGCGAGGGGCGCCAGCATGTTCATTAGACTCATCCAATACGTGCTTCACAATAGGCTCCTGATCCTCTTCGCGGTCATTCTGATCCTTCTGGCCGGGGTCTGGGCACTCAAACGGGTGGCCATCGACGCCATTCCGGACATCGGCGAGAACCAGGTGATCGTCTGGGCCGAGTGGCCCGGACGCAGCCCCCGGGACATGGAGGATCAGGTCACCTATCCGCTGACCGCCAGCCTGATGGGCACCCCCCGGGTGAAGGTGATCCGCTCCAGCTCCATGTTCGGATTCTCCCTGATCAACATCATCTTCCAGGACGGGGTGGATTTCTACTGGGCCCGAACCCGGGTTCTTGAGCGCCTGGATTGGGCCCGCCAGGATCTGCCGGCCGATGTGGTTCCCACGCTGGGGCCGGACGCCACCGCCCTGGGGCAGATCTTCTGGTACACCGTCGAGGGCCCGGGCTACGACCTGGGCGAGCTGCGCAGCATACAGGACTGGTATATTAAGTATCAGCTGACCGCCGTGCCCGGTGTCTCCGAGGTGGCCTCGGTGGGCGGCTTCGTCAAGCAGTACCAGATCGAGGTGGATCCTAATCGACTGCTGGCCTATCGGGTCCCCCTGCCCAGGCTGGTCGACGCCGTCCGCAGGTCGAACGTCGATGTCGGGGCCAAGGTCTTCGAGGAGGGCGGGATGGAGTTCATCATCCGCGGCCTGGGGTTCATCAAATCGGTGGAGGACGTGGAGAACATCGTGGTGGAGGTCCGCGACGAGAAGCCCATCTTCGTCAAGACTCTGGCCCATGTGACCCTGGGGCCCGACTTCCGCCGGGGCGCCCTGGACAAGGAGGGCGCGGAGGTCACCGGCGGCGTTGTCCTGATGCGCCACGGGGAGAATCCCCGCCGGGTCATCGAGCGGATCAAGGACAAGATCGCCGAGATCGCGCCGGGCCTGCCCGATGGCGTCCGGATCGTCCCCTTTTACGACCGCAGCGAGCTGATCGGCCGGACGACCTCCTTTCTGACCACCTCCATTCTGTTACAGATCCTGGTGACCGTCCTGGTGGTCTTTTTGATGCTCCGTCACCTGGCCGCCGGCGTGCTGGTCTCCATTACCCTGCCGGTGGCCGTGCTGGCCACCTTCCTGGGCCTGCACCTGACCGGCATGACCTCCAACCTGATGTCGGTCTGCGGTATCGCCCTGTCCATCGGGGTGATGGTGGACTACGGCATCATCATGACGGAGAACATCTATAAACGGCTCTCCGAGCAGCCGGCCGGCGACGCCGGGGCGAGATTGAGGACGATCGGGGCGGCTGCCTCCGAGGTGGCCAGGCCGATCCTGTTCTCCATCCTGATTATCGTCGTGGCCTTCGCCAATATCTACTTTCTCACCGGGCAGGCCGGCAAGATGTTCCGTCCCCTGGCCCTGACCGAGAACTTCGTCATGCTGGCCGCCGGGCTGCTGGCCCTTATTCTGATACCGGTCCTGGCCAGCCTGCTGTTGCGCGGGCGGCTGCAGTCCCTGGAGGAGAGCGGCCTGATCCGCGGGATCCTGAAGATCTACCAGCCGGCCCTGGGCTGGGCCCTGGGGCACAAGCGTATCGTCGTGACGGCGGCCCTGCTGTTCCTGGCGGTCAGTCTGCTTCTGTCAAGCGGATTGGAACAGGAGTTCATGCCGCCGCTGAACGAGGGCGATATCCTGTTCATGCCGGTGTTCCTGCCGGGAGCATCACAGACGACCGTGATGGAGGTGATGCGCGAGCAGGACCTGATCCTGAAGGACTTTCCCGAGGTGGACATGGTGGTGGGCAAGCTGGGCCGGGCGGAGACGCCCACCGACCCCGCCCCGGTGGCCATGATCGAGACGATCGTCAAGCTCAAACCGAAGAAACACTGGCGCCCGGGCATGACCAGAGAGAAACTCATCCGGGAGATGGACGAGAAGCTGCGCATCCCCGGGGTATCCAACATCTGGACCCAGCCCATCCGGAACCGGATCGATATGCTGGCCACCGGCATCCAGACCCCGGTGGGCATCAAGGTGTTCGGCCCGGACATGGACGTGGCCGAGGACATCGCCCTGCAGGTAGAGGAGGTCCTCCGTGAGATCCCCGGGGTGGTCAACCCCTACGCCGAGCGGCGGGGCAACAAGCCCTACCTGGAGATCGAGATCGACCGCCCGGGAGCGGCCCGATACGGCGTCAACTCCGGCGATCTCAACACCCTGATCATGACGGCCATCGGCGGGATGAACATCACCACCACCGTCGAGGGGCGCCAGAGATACCCGGTCAGCGTCCGCTATAAGCGGGAATTCCGGGATAACGTGGAGGCCATCTCCAGGATGCTGGTGCCCACGCGGGGCGGGGCGCAGATCCCGCTGATCCAGTTGGCCGACATCCGCAAGGTTTCCGGGCCGGCCATGATCCTGACCGAGAATGCCGTGCCCTACGTCCGGGTGTTCGTGGGCGTGGATACCGATGAGCGGGGCGTGGTGGAGGCGGTCGACGAGGCCAAGAGGGTCATCGGGGAGAGGATCGAGATGCCGGCCGGATACTTCCTCTCCTGGAGCGGGCAGTATCTCTATGAGATGGAGACCCGTCGCCGGCTGATGGTGGTCGTGCCGCTGTGCCTGCTGCTCATCTTCATCCTGCTGTACCTGCAGTTCAAGAGCATCCCGTTGGCCCTGCTGACCATATCCAGCCTGCCCTTCGCCTTCACCGGCGGCATCCTGCTGCAGTTTATCCTGGGGTTCAAATTCTCCACGGCCGTGTGGGTCGGCTATATCGCCCTGTTCGGCGTGGCCGTCGAGGATGGAT
Organism: uncultured Gemmatimonadota bacterium; assembly: GCA_964584035.1. Taxonomy (GTDB): domain Bacteria; phylum SM23-81; class SM23-81; order SM23-81; family SM23-81; genus CAZOYL01. The sequence continues at coordinate 6,492 of CAZOYL010000143.1, forward strand.
TGGTCCTCATCGAGCACCTCAAGCACCGCACTGAAAAAACCGATTCGCTCCGCCAGAGCATCATGGACGGGGCCCGGTGGAAGCTGAGGCCCATCCTGATGACCACGGTGACCACCGTCCTGGCCCTGCTGCCGATCATGCTCTCGACCGGCACCGGCAGCGAGGTGATCAAGCCCATCGCCGCCCCTATCGTCGGCGGAATGGTCACCGCCACGCTGCTGAACCTGTTTCTCGTTCCCGTTCTGTTCTCCTGGCT
>CAZOYL010000144.1:0-6743 GCA_964584035.1 uncultured Gemmatimonadota bacterium
AGTACGACTGGGGTCTTCCCGGTTCGGGGCTGCTCATCTGGCACATCGACGAGGGCGTCATCCGGGAAAATTACGAGTCTAACACGGTCAACGCCGACCCCCTGCGCCGCGGCGTGGATCTTGAGGAGGCCGACGGTTTCCAGGATATCGGTCATATCATCTACGGCGCCTATGTCACCTACGGACTGCCCGAGGACGCCTACTTTCAAGGCAACAAGACCGCGTTCACGCCCCATTCCAACCCCAATTCCAACAGCAACGGCGGCGCCGACAGTCATATCTACATTACCGGGATCAGCGCTTCGGCGGCGACTATGACCGGCGATGTCTCCATGGACCTCTATCAGCCCGGTTGGCCCGACTCGGTGGGCGTCTCTCTGGCGGAGAATCCTCCTCTGGTGGGGGACCTGGATGGGGATGGGGACATGGAGATCGTGATCAATACGCCAGAAGGGAAGGTGTTCGTCTGGAATCAGGATGGGACGCCTTTTCTGTCCGGAACTGACAGCTCGGCTTTGTTTGTTCAATTGGAAAATTCCGTGGCAGGCTCGGCAATACTGGGCCCGGGTAGCCGAGTCATACTGGGTGACGTGAATGGTGACATACACGCCTTGGAGGACAATGGCGAAGAGTTGGTTGACTTTCCTTACGGTTTGGGGCACCCAATCTCCGCTTCCGTCCTTGAAGCTCCCAACTCGGATATTGTTGTGGGAACATCAGACGGTTGGGTATACGGATTAAGATTCATACGCATGCAGCTGGGTGATTGGTGGTGGTGGACGCTGGAGACAGCTTGGAGGATTCAATTTGGAGATGATCGGATAGTCTCCTTGGCGATCGCTGAGGTGAATTCGGAGCCACCGTCGTACTTTGTCGCCATTGGAACGGAGGGCGGCCGAGTCGCTTGGTTTGATCCCTACGAAGGGATTCCAATTGAACCCTTTACGGTCCGGCTACCATCGCCGATCTCAGGGCTGGCCACCGGGGATCTCGATCGTGACGGAGCAGCCGAGATCATCGCCGTCCGCGCCGAGGGAGAGGTTGCTGTCTGGACCTTAGATGGTGAGCCACTCGCCGGCTGGCCAGTAGAAACGTCAGGCACATTGGGAAGCTCACCTGCTCTGGGTGATATCGATAGCGATGGTTATCTGGAGATCGTCGTAGCCGGAACAGATGAGTTCTGGGCCTGGAACTACAACGGCTCACCGGTGAGCAATTTTCCGATCTCTTTAAGATCAGTTGGGACTCTCAAATCTTCTCCAATTCTGGGCGATGTCAACGGAGACGGTCACATCGACATCGTCATCGGTACTCCGCAGGGTCTGCTGGTTGGTTATAACCGGTTCGGCGAATGCCTGGAAGGCTGGCCCTTGGCCGGATCCGGGGCGGTGAACGGATCGCCCACTCTGGCTGACCTCGACGGCGACGGCGACGTCGAGCTGCTGGCCGGAGATGAGGGCGGCTGGATGAACGTCTGGGATCTGGCGACCCAGCTCGATGTCGATAAGTTTCCCTGGCCCACCTGGGGGCACGATGTCTGGCACACGGGAGGGTACCCTCAGGAGTTTCTGCCTCCTTTGCCGGCAGCCGGAGAGCTGATGCCGGAAGCTTCGGTCTACAATTACCCCAATCCCACCCGGGGAGGGAGCACAACCATTCGTTACGCCCTGGGACGGGAGGCCGAGGTCGAGATCCGCATCTATGATCTGTCCGGCGACCTGGTGGACGAATTCTCCGGAACCGGGTACGCCCACACCGAAAACGAGGTGGACTGGGACCTGGCCGGTGTGGCCAGCGGGGTGTACCTCTGCCGGGTGGAGGCCCGGGGCAGCGGAATTACGCAGACGGCCTTCTGCAAGATCGCCGTGGTCAAGTAAGAAAGCGAACGTTTATAAAATGAACATCGATCAGGCGAACATCGATCAGATGGAAGAACGAACGTCGATAGAGCGAACGTCGATCAAACGAAGAGGTGTCAAGAGAACGTTTCTCAAAGGAGGGAGCGATGAAGGGCAGCACCATTCTCCGTTCGTTCGTGCTCATGGCCGTGATTCTGACCGTGGGGACAGCTTCCTGGGCCGGTGGTTATTCGGGGCAAAGCGTCATTCGGGAGCATTTTCTCCAGGCCCAGCCGACGGTCCGGGAGATCACCCGGGAGCTGGGTCAGCAGCCGGAGACCCCTGAGGGCACGACCATGCTCCCCGGAATGAAAAAGCCCGGCCGGGCCCTGATCTATTCGGCCTTCATTCCCGGCACCGGAGAGCTTTACGTCGGCGCCGAGAAGCGGGGCATCTCCTTTCTGGCAGTGGAAGTGGCGGCCTGGACCTGGTACTTCACCCAGAACAGCTCCGGAAAGAACAAAGAGGATGAGTTCAAGGTTTTCGCCGACGATAACTGGAAAGAGATGTCTTACCTCGACTGGTACGGGCACTGGGAGGATTGGTACGATGCCCGCAGAGGCGAGAACGATCCGGATTTCGAGAAGATGTTCACCCATCATCTGCCGCCGCAGATCGACAACGATTATTATGAGATGATCGGCAAGTACGATCAGTTCTCCTACGGCTGGATAGGCGATCCCGACGAATACCTGCCCGGCGATTACGCCCCCAATGACTCGCTGCTGGGATATACGTTCGACAAGACCACCTACCACATCTGCCGGGGAGAGGATGCCGTTGCCACAGTGAACCGCGACAAGTACATGAACATGCGGGACGATGCCAACAGGCTGCTCAAGCGGGCCACCTGGGGCATGAGCGCCGCCCTGTTCAACCATGTCATCAGCGCCGTGGATGCCGCCCTGGCGGCCAAATCCTATAACAAGGCGTTCCTTCAGGAAACCCGCTATCCGCAGTTGCGTATGGAGATGGCCCAGTATGCCGGGGAGGTCATTCCCAAGCTGACCCTGACGCAGAAATTTTAGTGCCACCTGGCCTCAAACAGAAAGCGATCAAACGATGCGCTTACGCGGTATTGCCATATTTCTCTGCCTGACGGTTCTGATGATCCTGGCCGGTCCGGCACAGGCCTATAACCGGCATGAGCTCAAGTGGCGCACCATCGACGGCGTGCACTTCCGGGTCCACTACCATAAAGGGGCCGAGCGTACCGCCCAGATGGCCGCTCAGATCGCTGATGAGATTTACGAACCCATCACCAACCTGTATGACCATCCCCTGGACAAGGTCGTGGATCTGGTCATCCTGGACACCGACGACTACGCCAACGGACTGACCTACTACTACCAGAATAAGATCGAGATCTACGCCACACAGATGGATTGGGAACTGCGCGGGACGCACAACTGGTTGCGCAACGTCATCACCCACGAGTTCACCCACATGGTCACGCTGCAGCTGCTGCGCAAGTTTCCCGGCTGGCTGCCGGCCGTTTACATCCAGCATATCGGCTACGAGGAGGAGAAGCGACCGGACGTCATCAGCGGATATCCCAATACGATGATCTCCTATCCGCTGCCGGGTACGGTGGTGCCTCTGTGGTTCGCCGAGGGTGTGGCTCAGTTCCAGGCACCGGGCCTGGAATTCGAGAGTTGGGACACCCACCGCGACATGCTCCTGCGCATGGCCGCGCTGGGCGACGGGCTGCTGAGCTACGATGAGATGGGTTCCCTGGTCAAGGGCGGGCTGGGCAGCGAGATGGTATACAACCAGGGCTATTCCCTGACCACTTATATCGCTCAGCAGTATGGTGTCGAGAAGCTGGAGGATCTCTGCCGGGCAACGCGCAGCCCGCTGCGGTGGACCTTCAGCTCGGCCATCAAGCGGACCATGGGCAAATCCGGTCCGCAGCTCTATGATGAGTGGCATCAGAAGATACTGGAGCAGTACCAGGACCAGCAGCAGGTCGTGGAGAAGAACCTGGCGGAGGGACACCGGGTCACCGAGAAAGGCTGGATGAACCACTATCCGGTCTGGTCGCCGGACGGCAGCCGGTTGGCCTTTCTATCCAACAGGGGCAGCGCCTATCAGATCATGAGCCTCTATCTGATGGATACCGAGACGGAGGAGACCGAGATGGTGGCCGGCGGATTGCGCTCGGCACCCTCCTGGTCTCCGAACGGCAGCCAGATCATTTATTCCAAGCGGATCGAGCCAAACAAATACGGTTACCATCTGAACGACATCTACCGCTATGATCTGGAGTCGAAAGAAGAGAAGCGGCTGACGCACGGTCTGCGGGGCTTCGATCCGGTCTGGTCTCCCGATGGACAATCCATTCTGGTGGTCCTCAACGCTGACGGCAGCCATAATCTGGCCCTGCTGGATGCCGACGGCCAACTGATCCGCACCCTGACCGAGAACGACGACGGCACACAATATTACCAGCCCAGCTGGTCCCCGGACGGAAAGCAGATCCTGGTGAGCCGGTTCGACGGCCGCCATCGCGACCTTATCCTCATCCCGGTCGATGGGGGAGAGCCCCGCATCCTGGTCGGCGGTCTGGAGGACGAACGGGATGCCTGCTGGCAGCCGGATGGGCAGGGGGTCTATTATGTGTCGGACCGCAGCGGGATTTTTAACCTGTACCGCTGTGATCTCCAGGGCGATAACATCGAGCAGGTCTCCAACGTGATCGGGGGCGCCTTTGCTCCTGACCCGTCGCCCGACGGAAAGACGCTGGCCTACGCGGGGTATACATCGGAGGGGTATCAGATCTTTTTCCTGCCGATCGACGAAGCCTGGCAGAAACCGGTCTCGATCCCTCCCATCGTGGAGATGGGACATAATCCCGGGATTCACCGTGAGGCGCCCGCGTTCGAATCGCATCCCTATCAGTCCCTCTTCACGACCACCTTTTTTCTGCCGCGGCTGATGATCGATGCCAAGAAGTTCAAGGGCGGCCTCTATGTGGCTTCCTCGGAGCTGCTGGACAAGCAGAACATCTTCACCACCCTGGTGGCCGCCACGGACGGAGATTTCGACTTTTATGCCCAATATGAAAATCGCATGTTCGCCCCCACCTTTCTTTTCGAGGCCTACCGGCTGCGCAAGAACGTCGTCGACCGGGTCACCGATCGCATCGACGGCCATCCCACCCTGGTCCGGCTGGACACACGGTACGATCTCACCGAGTTCGATGTGGGCATCAAATACGCCTGGAGCGAACCGTTCTCGATCAGGTACCAGAAGGAGCTCAGCCTGACCTATATTTTCAGCAAGTACGACGTCTTTTTGGAGGTGACCACCGAAGAGGCTGTTCCCAGCGGGCTCCCGGAAGGATACTATTTAGGCAAAGACAGCTGGACCTACCTGAGGGGTCACGATATCGCCCTTCGCTGGGATTATAAATCTGTCTCCCTGGCCCGGGATGCCGAGATCAATCCCCGGGGCGGCCGGGAGATCCATTTTCATTACGACCGTATGTTCAACAAGCTGATCAATCCCAACACGCTGAAGAAGACCGAATACGGATTCGTGACCGCCTATTATAAGAACTACTACGACCAGTTCCTGCTCGACTGGAAGGAATACCAGGCCCTCCCCTGGGGCCGGCACACCCTGGTCATGAGGCTCAAGGGCGGTCTGATCGATGAGGCGGTGGACGATTTTTTCTATTTCCAGGCCGGCAGCCAGGAGGGATTGCGGGGGTACTCCTATTACAGCATCGAGGGACGGCGCATGGCGCTGGCCAGCCTGACCTACCGGCTTCCTCTTTGGCCGGACATGGGATTCAAGCTCTTTCACCTCTATTTTGACAAGCTGTACGGCTCGATGTTCTTCGATGCCGGCAAGGCCTGGAACGATGACGGCTTCGATCTCGACGATGTCAAACGGGATGTCGGTGCCGAGCTGCGCCTGGACGCGCTCTCTTATTATGCCTTCCCCACCAAGCTCAGTTTCACGGCGGCCTATGCCCTGGATGACATTCCGGCCGCCGATTATCGTCCCGCCCGGGAGGGCGACTGGAGATTCTATTTCAACCTGCTGTTCAACTTTATCAGTACCAATGGAGCACGGGGGATGCGATGAAAACGGCAACGATTCTCCTTCTCACGGCGGGGTGTGTGGCTATGACCATTTCCCTGGGGTGGGCCGCTCCGGCCCGGGATGCTTTCCTGGCCAGAGAAACGTCAGCCCGCCTTTCCCTCGACAGCGGTGATCCGGCGGGGATGTCTTTTCCCGAGCGCACCGTCCAGTTGGTTTCCTCATCGCCCAGGAAAAAATCTGTGCCCAAGGCCGTTCTGCTTTCCCTGCTGCTGCCCGGGGCCGGTCAATTCTATGCTCAGGCGCCCGGGCGGGGGATTCTGTTCCTGGGCACCGAGACGGCCATCGTGTCCACGTATTGCGGTTTCCGGCTCTATAGCGACTGGAAAAAGGAAGACTATCAGCTCTATGCGGCGTCCCACGCGGGTGTCGATCCTCACGGGAAATCGGTAAATTATTATGAGGACATCAGCCTGTATATGAGCATGGAGGATTATAACCGGCAGCAGCTTCAGGGCTATCGAGAGGATGCGGAGCTGTATTCCAGGTCTGATTTCTGGGAATGGGATGAGGATCGATCCCGGCAGGAATTCGACTCTCTCCTCAGAGCCAGCTCCAATGCCCGGGACGATGCCGTCATTATGACGGGATTGGGCCTTCTGAATCACCTCCTCAGCGCCATCGACGCCGCCAGAGCGGCCCGCAGCTATAATCGGCAGCAGGCTTCCGCCCCGGGCCCGGTGCGGATCACCTTCGATGTCGAGCCCGCTCCGGGGGCCTCCCTGGTGATGATCG
>CAZOYL010000145.1:0-1204 GCA_964584035.1 uncultured Gemmatimonadota bacterium
AATTTGTTTTGAAGAGAATTCCGGAGTCGAACGTGATCTTGATTCCCTCGCCGATCCGTTCGATTTTTGCATTCTTGATGTCCTGTCTCATCTCTTCTGCTTGCCGATCCATATGACGACCGATGAGTGCCCCGGTCGTTCCGCCGACTGCCGCCCCGATGATAGCGCCAGCAGCAGTGTTACCAAGTTGATGTCCGATAACGCCGCCAGCAACTCCTCCGGCTCCAGCGCCGATCGCACCACCTTTCAGCGCGTTACTGGCTCCACACGCCATCAGGAAGGTGATCGAAATACAGAGAACCACTGCGATGACACTATACATTTTTACTTTCATCGTACACCTCCTTTCAAATTGCGAATGAAACGTTGATTCGTGGGAGGGGCCAGCCTTCGGCGCCCTGATCAATTGACCGAAGGCCTCCTCCATCCCCGCCCGAACGACTGTTTGGGCGGGGATGATCTCCCTGTTTGTGTTTTATTTGCCGGCCGGCATTCTGCTTCATTGGCTTTCCGATTCTCCATCATTCAGCCTATTGCTGAACATAGAATTCAATGCGACGATTCTCCGCCCGGCCAGCTTCCGTGGTGTTATCGGCAACGGGTTCCTTTTCACCTTTACCGACGGTTTTCATGCGATTCGATGCGATGCCTTTTTGCACCAGCCAAACTTTCACTGCTTGCGCCCGGCGCAACGAGAGTTCCTGATTATATTCATCGCTGCCCACACTATCCGTATGGCCGGAAATTTCCACCTGCACATCGGGATTGGCAACGAGAGCGTTGTAGGCTTTCTCCAAAATACTCTCAGAGTTTCGCGTCAGAGTGGCCTTGTTGGTTTCGAAATTGACCCCTCGAAGAATTACTTTTTTCCCTTTCTCGAGGATAATCACTGGCTTCGCAACGTCATCCTTCGCATCCAACGGGTTGGTCTTGTTCTTCACTTCAGCACCATCGTGTACGCCACCACCATCCGTATCGATTTTCACCGGACTGGTCATATATTTGTTCACTTCGTCACCATCGCTTAAACCATCACTATCCGTATCTGCTTTCGATGGATCGGATTTGTACTGATTCACTTCAACGCCATCGCTCAAGCCATCGCCATCGGAGTCAGACTTCTATGGATAAGTTAAAAATTACTGTTCATACTAATAGATCAATCCATCCGAATCTGTTTCCGCATTCACTCGTTAACATCAGT
>CAZOYL010000145.1:1214-6738 GCA_964584035.1 uncultured Gemmatimonadota bacterium
GCCATCGGAGTCCGTCTTCAATGGATCAGATTTATATTTCACTTCAGCGCCATCGTTCAAGCCATCGCCATCGCTATCCGCATTGAGTGGATTAGTTCTGTACTGATTCACTTCAGCGCCGTCGTTCAGGTCATCGCCATCGCTATCCGCATTGAATGGATCGGTGTTGTACTTATTCACTTCAGCGCCATCCTTCAGGCCATCGCCATCGCTATCCGCATTGAGTGGATCGGTTTTGTACTGATTCACTTCAGCGCCATCGTTCAAGCCATCGCCATCGGTGTCAGCCTTCTCGGGATTAGTGCCTAATGCGTTTTCGACCTTATTGCTCAATCCATCCTTATCTGGGTCGGCATTCTCTCGTGATCCTCCGGTGGTAAACGTAAGTCCGATAAGGAAACCAAAGAATCCATCATGCTTCTTGTTGGTAAGACTGTTGAGCTCGGAACTCGAACGTTGGTGTCCATCGAGTTTGTCCGATAATATTAAATTATATCCGCCACTTACCTCCAATAACATTTGGTCGCCGAGCCTGGTCTGAATACCGGCTCCCATTGGGACCATAGGCAAGAAATCCGAGCCGCTTCTACCGATGTCTTTAGATACGCCTAAGCCACCATACAAATACGGATTCAATTTCTCCAAAGAAAATGGAATGAAAAGCAATCTGTTATCGGCCATGGCGGTTTGAACGGTATACACGCTAGGAGCATTGAGCTCGGTGTATCCCACGCCAAGTTGACCTAATAACATAGGAGAAATGAGTTTATACTGTAGACATCCACGAGCCTGAATCGTCCATTCATCAGCGCTGCTATTATCTCCCTGGGCACCGCCCGCGGAAAAACCAAATCCCAAACCTGGATTGTCAAATTCGAATCCTGCGTTGGCATGGTTATATGCTGCAAACGATATAACCAGCATTAAAAAAAACATGACGCGTTTCATGTTAATGGTCCTTTCTGGGTTAAGACATCTCTTTTTCGGTCGTTTGAAAATTCTCAACCGCGATTGGCGGGGATGATCTTCCCCGTTTGTGTTTTGTTTAATACCCGGTATTCTGCATTTTGAAACACCCGCTTTCCTTCCTGTATGGGCTCGTCGTTGTAGGTGCTAAATCGTCATCGTGGCTTTTGTCCGCGAATGATGTGAACCAAGATGATCAGAACAACAGCGGTAGTCCATAATGCAGCAATCCTCCTTTCCTTTTTTGGTTTCGTGTGCGAAAGTCACGCGTTGTTTCCAGATCTTCGGGATACTTGTCTGTATGAAATTGAAATAAGCATCCTCCTTTTCATATTCCTGTTTCCATTTGGCAATCAGCCACGCAGAATCAAAGCGATTCTCTCAAATTTTGTCAACGAGCCGCTGTTTAGAAAAATCACGGGGCCTCCCATTTTTAGCACCTTTTCGATGATAAGATCCACCACGTCATCGATCACTTCCAATAGATTTACATGCTTTGAGATGATCAGCGAATGATCCGTTTTGCGAATGCTGCCCTTCACATGATAATCTTCTTCGACGTACAAAGTGGAGCCGGTCTCTGTTTCCACTAACTGCCCCACAGCGTCAATTCCGGAGACGACTTTCTTCAACTCGGCTGCCCTTTCCAAATCACGCATGGCGTTTTCATTTGCGCCCGCTATGGCCTCTTTGACGATGGGCCATACAATCATGCCTAAATCGTGTGAAGAAGTGGCGGTGTAGTCACCTTCAGCCGTGCCGATTAATACGTCCTGATGAGTTGTCAAGGCTTCATAAATGGCCAGGTTTCTCTTTCGGCCGACCACCACCAATCGGAGCGGATCTTGTTCGTAATAACGGGCAAAGCGCTTTTTCGTCTGGTGGAAAAATTCTCTCAATTGGGTTTCTTTGGAGGCCGGATCACCGGCATCAATTGAAATTTCAAACGGAAAATTCGTGTTTTGAATGTCGATGAGTTTATCTCGAAATCCTTCATAAAACCTGTTCTTCTGTTCGCTCAAAGACAGAATATAATAATGGATGCTCCGTTGCACCGTTTGGCCTCCTATATTTTCTGGCTTCAAATTTTGAATGTCTCTCACGGCACCATCTGTTTCTGTGTATGACTACGACTTTGTTGATATTAATTAACTAATCTAATTCTAATCAAATTCAACTAAAAAGTCAATCGACCAAAAGGATGAAAAAGGAACTAGTCCTATTGGACTATAAAGAACTCATCCCAGGGGAAAAAATAGACCTAAAACATTCATGGAATTGAACAAGGCAAATTCGTTGTGCGGAGATACAAATGAGGAGATTGCGAGGTCAGGTTTGAAGGGGTGAATGATGATCAGTATATGAACTCGATCATTCGGATTTTTCCTTGCGGACAAATGCCGCTATCTGCAGGCGGGTGCTGAGGGCCAGCTTTTCCAGGATATTGTGTACATGGCTCTTGACGGTATAGGTGGCGATGTGGAGAGATTCAGCGATTTCTTTGTTGCTCAGGCCTTCTGCAATCAGGTCGACGACTTCACGTTCTCGATTCGTAAACTGGATCGAATCGTCGGGTATGCCTTCGACGTTCTTGAGGGCTAACTCTACGATCTGTGTGAAGAGTGATTGGGTCAAAACCGGCGGAAGCACTTTTGCGCCCGCTGCGACGGTCCTGATCGTTTCGATCCAATCTTTCGAAGGGGCGTTTTTAAGAATGAATCCAGATCCCCCGGCTTTCACAAACTCGACAATGTCGACGCGTTCAGGGAGGATGTCCATCGCGATGATCTTTGCCGCGGGTAATTCTTCCTGAAGCCGGGCCATCAGCTTCAAGCTGTTTACTTTTTCTAATCCCAGATCCAAAAGGACAACATCGGGGGGCGGCAGGCTCTTTAGCTGACGTACCGCATCACCATATCCAGATCGCGCGGCGACTTCAAAATCACCATGAGCGTTGAGCATGGCAGTGATACCTTGCCGCAGAAGGCGGTTGTCTTCGATCAGCAGGATTCGAATCTTTGCCATTGCATCGCTCCTTCCCGCCGAGGTTGACCACCAGGGCTTTCGCCATTGCGAACGCCAATCGCGCGGTGAGAGCCTGGTTGGGGAAGGCCCATGAAGGTGTCGAACCCGCAACGTGCTCTTTGATCGCCAAATGAGAGAGAAAAGCGGAGATTTTCCCTTTGCCCATCTCGGCTGGATGGCGTTTCCCGTAGAAAAGGAGGGTGAAAAATATTTGCATTAAATTATATTATGCGGCTCTTGAGATGTCAAGCGATATTTCTAGCTTGACTCCCTCCAATCTCTGAGGAGAGAATTATTCAGCAAAACATGTGATTCTTCAAATTTGTTCCAAATGTGTTTCAATCTCATGGTCATGTCTGGTTAATTTTGGCAATGTATGGTGCGCTGTTCAATCCCAACAAGCATACATATTCGTTATCCGACCGTTGACCCCCTCATGACCATCTCCTCGGCCTCCTCCAACGTCAGCGCCGGCGCTTCGATCTCCCAGCCGCGTTCTTTGAGCAGCCAGCTCAGCCGGGCGGCCTGGGGCAGATCGATGCCCAGCGCGGCGGCCCGGTCGGCGTCGCCGAAGATGACCCGCGGCGAATCATCAGCCGCCACCTTGCCGTCCTGCATGACCACCAGGCGATCGACCAGTGAGGCCACCAAATCCATGTGGTGGCTGATCAGCACCAGGGTGGTACCCCCGTCGCTCAGCTGGCGCAGAATTCCCAGGATCTGCCGGCATCCTCCGGGATCCAGTCCGACGAAGGGCTCGTCCAGGATGAGGATCTCCGGATCCAGGGCCAGCACGCCGGCGATGGCCACCCGGCGCTGTTCGCCGCCGCTGAGGTCGAAGGGTGAGCGGCCGGCGAAGCGGCCGGCGTCCAGCCCCACCTGCTCCAGGGCCCGGTGGACGCGGTCCTCCACCCGGTCATCGTCAAGACCGATGTTGCGCGGTCCGAAGGCCACATCCTGGAAGACGGTCTCCTCGAAGAGCTGCTTCTCGGGGAACTGAAACACTAGTCCCACCCGGCGCCGTATCTCCGGCAAGACCTTGCGGTCCTTCCCCACCACCAGGCCGTCCACCAGCACCCGCCCCCGCGAGGGCTGCAGCAGCCCGTTGAAGTGCTGCACCAGGGTGCTCTTGCCCGAGCCGATGGAGCCCACCAGCCCGATCAGCTCCCCCCGGCCGATGGTCAGATCGATCCCCCGCAGGGCCGTCTGCTCGGTGGGCAGGCCGGAGTGGTAGCGATACCACAGGTCCTCGGTCCGGATCCGTACAGACACGTTGTCGGTCGGCCAGGAGGGCGTCCTCTGCGTTCCGGAAGGAACCGGCTGTAGGTTTGGCGGTCCAGTTTCACTATGATCGGACCCTTTACCGCACCTCGGCTCCTTGGCCGATTCGCGATTGGCCCCAGCCCCACGCCGGATCAAACCTGCCGATCCACTACCCTCTCCACCCCCTTGCTGCGCCAACCTGGCCAGCTCATCGGCCAGGTCGTCCAGACCGGCGGACCCTTCCCCCACCTCCACACCCCGTCCGCGTAGCCGGGCGGCCAGCTCCCGGGCGAAGGGCGGCCGCAGCCCCAGCCGGTCCAGCTCCCGGTGTCGGGAGAAAATCTCCTCCGGGCGGCCCTCCATGACCAGCTCTCCGGCGTGCATCACCAGCACCCGCTGGGCCCGGGCGGCCTCCTCGGGAAACTGGGTGATATGAACCACGGCCACCTCTTCCCGGCTATGGAGCTCGCGGATCAGGTCGCCCACCTGACGCTGGCTGACCGGATCGAGCAGCGAGGTCGGCTCATCCAGGACCAGGTACCGCGGCCGCATGGCCAGCACGGCGGCGATGGCCAGCCGCTGCTTCTCCCCTCCGGACAGCAGATGGGGCGGCCGGTCGCGGAAGGACCGCAGGTGGAACTGATCCAGCACCTGTTCCACCCTGGCCCGCATCTCGTCGGTCGGCACGGCCAGGTTCTCCAGGCCGAAGGCGATCTCCCGCTCCACCGTGGTGGAGATGATCTGGTTGTCCGGATTCTGAAAGACCATTCCCACCAGCCGCCGGACCCGGGAACGGTCCGAGCGCTCGGAGACGTCCAGCCCGTCCACCAGCACCCGGCCTTCGGCGGGCTGCAGCAGACCGTTGAGGCACAGCGCCAGGGTGCTCTTGCCCGAGCCGTTGGTGCCCACGATGGCCACCGATTCCCCCGGCTGAATGACGGTTGAGATGCCCCGCAGGGCCTCCAGGCGGACATCGTCCTTGAGGCGATAGCGGTACCACAGGTCCCGGATCTCGATCACGCTCCGCACCTCCCCCGGTCCGCCGAACCGGTCTTCCGGGCGACCACCTCGATATTGGGCCGCAACCCGGGCCACAGACCTCGGGCCAGCAGTGCGGCGGGCATCAACAACAGATCCAGCCAGGGCGTCAGGGGACGATCCATGACCGCGCCCCGGCGGCAGAAAAATCGCAGCAGGCTGTTGATCTCCAGGCTGAGGCTGTCGGCCAGCGGCGCCCGCCGAGTGAGGACGCGGAAACCGGCCTGCTTCA
>CAZOYL010000146.1:0-6731 GCA_964584035.1 uncultured Gemmatimonadota bacterium
TCCCAGACCTTGAAGATCATGATCCGGGCATCGGGGGCCACGCCCGTCTGGCTGCCGGCGGTGCCGTCGCCGGCGATGGTTCCGGCCGTATGGGTGCCGTGGCCCTCGTCATCCATCGGGTCGGTGTCTCCTGGGCCGGTGAAATCATAGCCATGATGGGGCATCCCCACCCCGGTCCCGTCCCACATGTGATCGCGCAGGTCCAGGTGGTTGTAGTTGACGCCGGTGTCCAGGTGGCTGACGATGACGCCATCCCCCGTGTACCCCAGGGCCCAGACATCGTCGGCGTTGATCTTGGTCAGGCCCCAGACGATCTCCTTGGATGCGGAACCGGCCATTCCCTCCTCTTTCGGGCTCGCCGGGAGAGCGGCGGCCTGATCGGCCGGAGCGCCGAACCGAGCGTCCTGTTGCAGAGCTCTAACGCGGCGCTCGGCGGTGGTCTCGTGAAGCACTCTGGTAAGCTGATCCCACTGGATGTAATCGATGCCGGCAGTGGCGGCCAGCAGATCGATGACGCTTCGGGTGGCCCGGCAGGCCACGGTATTGCCCAGAGGGATGGAGCGGATGCGCTCGGCCTGCCCTCGAGTCCGGGCCTCTTCCAGAACGGCCAGTACCCCGGTCTGCTCCCGGCGAGCGATCTGTTCCAGACGATCGGCCACCATCCGGCGGCGCTCCGTTCTTTCCAGACCCTTGACGGCGCGAGTCAGCTCGTGGGGATCGGCCTGATAGGACATGATGATGTAAATGGGGATCAGCTCCCCGGGGTCCGATGAGTCCATCTCCCGGGCCAGCTGCGGAGTAATCACGCCGCCGCCGGCGGCGCTGGTGAAGACTCCCAAAAAGAAGACGATCAGCAGCGGCCCTGACCAGATCCAGCTTTTCATATCGTTTGCCTCCTGTTAATAACGGCGGTTCAGTGACTTCACACTATCCAATGGCTCTTCTATATTGTACCAGAATGATCATCCTTTGTCAAGGGATTTTCTTTTAAAAAAGACCGAACAGGGCTGGAGTCGATCTCGCCCGTGCCGGGATCAGAATATATCCATCGAATCAGCAAGAGTTATGCCCGAAAGGGAAAAACGGTTGCCCGGCGCCGGCCGGCGGGCTATATTGAGAGGAGTTCAGCAGGAAGGAGCCCCCGTGTTTTTCCGGATCCTATCGTTGTTCATCATCATTCCTCTGGTGGAACTCTATCTCCTGCTGAAAGTGGGATCCCTCATCGGGACCGGCCCCACGGTGGGCATCGTCATCGTCACCGGCATCGCCGGCGGTCTGATGGCCCGGCGGCAGGGCTTCGCCGTCTGGCGGCGGATCCAGGAAAACCTCGACAGGGGAACGCTTCCCGCCGAGCCGCTGGTGGACGGCCTGTTCGTGCTGGCCGGCGGCCTGCTGCTGTTGACCCCGGGCCTGCTGACCGACGCGGTCGGCTTTTTAGCGTTGCTGCCGCCTGCCAGAGCGGTTCTGAAACGGTGGATCCAAAAGAGATTTCAGCGGCGGCTCGACGACCGGGTCGTCTCTGCCGAGTATCACGTCGAACAATAAAAAAGGGCTGGCCTGTGAGCCAGCCCCCCGTTTTTTATCGGGCACACTTATGAAGAAGAACCCCTTATCCCCCCAGCTCCTGGTAGATCTTGAGGACCGCGGGAACATAATTGCGGGTCTCGGGATGTAACACCGCATCGTCGAACCCCCCCGCCAGCCACAGCGCTGCCGCCTTCTCCCCGCCATTGTAAGCGGCCAGACCGCCCTGCAGACCATACAGGCTGATCATGGAGGCCAGGTACCGGGCCCCGATACGGATGTTGTAGATGGGGTTCTGGAGGACCTCGTATGGATCGGTCCAGGTGATGCCCTCATAGTGGGCCACGTACATCCCGGTGGCCGGCATGATCTGCATCAGGCCGATGGCTCCGGCCCGGGAGACGATCTCCGGCTGCCAGGTCTGGGCCGACTCGTGCATGATGGTGGCGATCAGCAGGTCCACATCCAGGTTGTCGTACTTGACGCTCATGCGGTAGATCTCGTTGGCGATGTCGTACCGTTCAGCGGAGGGTAGGTCCGCATTATTGGCGGCGATGAGTTCCATGGTCCGCTGG
Organism: uncultured Gemmatimonadota bacterium; assembly: GCA_964584035.1. Lineage (GTDB taxonomy): Bacteria > SM23-81 > SM23-81 > SM23-81 > SM23-81 > CAZOYL01. Next base: position 2,100 of record CAZOYL010000146.1, read on the forward strand.
ATGTGCGTCTGCCGGACCGTATCCACGTTCATGGCTGCCCGGACATCCTGCACATTGCGCTCCAGCGTCTTCAGGTCCGGGCCGCGGCTGCCGGCCAGGAAACCTAAATAGACGGTCGCGATCCAGACGGGAATTGCGATGGCGATGGTCAACAGCCAGAAACGCCGCCCGGCTCTCGGCGCGCTGAAATGTTCTTCGGTCATACGGTATCACTCTCCTGTGATGATGGTTTGAACAGGATAAGATAAGAAAATAACGAAATGTGGCTGAAGAGTCAACCGGAATCGACAAATGGAATCTATATATTGTGGTCATAATTTTATAAACAACAAGATATAGAAAAGATTCGTTCTATAGCGTCAACGCTGTGCCCTTTGGGGACCGCTCAGCCGACGTCCGAGGGAAAAAGAAAAGGGCGAGGAAGCCTCGCCCTTGATGATAGTGCTATCACTTTTGCTCATAACTCAGGACACGGTGCGCCATGCCCCTTAACTGCCTACAGCCCAGACTATCGGCCCATCTTTTCTATCACCGCCCGGGCCATATCCAGGGTCGAGGCCTGGCCGCCCAGGTCATAGGTGCGCACCTGGCCCTCCTTGAGCACGGCGGCGATGCCGCTCTCCAGGGCTTCGGCCTTGTCGGTCTCTCCCAGCCACTCCAGCATCAGCCGGGAGGATTGCAGCATAGCTACGGGGTTGACCTTGTACTGGCCGGCATACTTGGGCGCCGATCCGTGGGTGGGCTCGAACAGGGCGTACTTATCGCCGATGTTGCCGCTGGCGGCAAATCCCAGGCCGCCCACAAGCTGCGCGCACAGATCGCTGATGATATCGCCGAACATGTTGGAGGACACCAGGACGCTGTAGTTCTGGGGATTCTTGATCAGCCACATGCACATGGCGTCCACGTTGGTCTCCCACAGCTCGATGCCGGGATACTCCCGGGCGATCTTGCGGGCCTCCCGGACCATCAGGCCGCTGGTCTCCCGGATGACGTTGGGCTTCTCCACCACGGTGACCGTGGGCCGGCCGGTCTTCTTGGCGTATTCGAAGGCATCGCGCACGATGGTCCGGCACCCCTGGCGGGTAAAGATGCGGCAGGAAACGGCCATGTCCTCGGATGAGACCTTCTCGAAACGGGCCATTCGGGGGTGGACGCTCAGGGCGGTGCGGACCTCGTCGGGCAGGGGGTGGAACTCCACCCCGGCGTAGAGGCCCTCGGTATTCTCCCGAAAGACCACCAGGTCGATATCGTCACGGTAGTTCAGGGGATTGCCCGGATACGCCTTGCAAGGCCGGATGTTGCTGTGCAGGTTGAATTCCTGGCGGAGCCGGACGATCGGACTGGAATAGGTCAGGCCCTTGTTCTGCAGCTGGGGGGCCAGCTCCTTGGCCGCCTCCTCCTTGGGTTTGGAGGTGATGGCGCCGAACAGGCAGCAGTCGGTTTTCTTGAGCAGATCGATGGTTCGCGGCGGCAGGGGATCGCCTTCCTGTCGCCAGAATTCCCAGCCCACGTCTCCGGGGATGAACTCAGCGTCCAGCTTCAGTTTGTCCAGAACCATGCTGGCCGCTTCCATGACGTCGTTGCCCACGCCGTCGCCGGGCAGATAGGCGATCCGGTATTTGGCCATGCCGTATTCTCCTGTTTTGGTGAAGGGTTACAGGCCGATCCCCAGGGAGATGCGGTGGGTGTCTCCCAGGTCCGAGGCGTAGGGCACCCAGGCGTAATCGATCTTCCAGCGCCCGTGGCGCAGACCCAGTCCGGCGGAAAAACCTCTCTCGTCGTAGCCGATGCCGTATCCGGTTCTCAGCGCGGCCACATCCTGAAGGCGCCACTCCCCGCCCAGGTGGATGCGGACACGGTTATCGACCGGCTTGCTGGCGTCGGCTCCCAGCAGAAATCCGCCGCCATCGAACTGAAGCCTGTCCGGGCGATAGCATAATCCCAGGGTGAATACGCCGGGCAGCTTGAAGCTCTCATCCTTCAATGACATCTTCGGTCCCACGTGGCGCAGGCTGCCGCCGGCCGTCAGGCCGTCCAGGGGAGTGTCGTAGAGGATCCCCGCGTCCACGGCCCAGCCCCAGCCGTCGTCCAGATGGATCTTTTCGTACAGCGCCTTCAGCGATCCGCCCAGGCGCCAGCGGTCACTCACGCGGCGGGCATAGGAAAATCCCCAGGCCAGGTCGTGGGCGTCGAAAGTGCCCAGCGGCTCGGCCGTTGGCCGGTCGCGTCGTTCAATCCCGCCGGTGGTGTTGAAGGTGAAGCTCAGCCCGAAGGCGTCTCTCTCGCGGCCCACCACGGCGCCTAAATATTCCAGGCGGACGTCCTGAAACCACTCGGCGTGCATCAGGCCCAGATCCACCCCGGAGACCCGGGCGATGCCGGCCGGGTTCCAATACAGCGCGGTGGCATCGTCGGCGGCGGCCACGAAGGCCTCGCCCATGCCCACGGCCCGGGCGCCGACACCGACCTTGAGGAAGGCCAGACCGGCGCTGCCGGCCTCGGCATACGGCTCAGCCGAAGCTCCCAGCGGCACCAGCAGGGTGCAAAGCAGAACGATCACGGCCATCTTAGATCTCATGATGGTCTCCTAGAACTGAAAGTGCCATCCGAAGACGTGTGAGGACCCTCCGGTGACCTCGTCGAAGAACAGGGCATAGTCCAACTCCATGTTCCGGCCGGAGAGGGGCTGGACGAGCGTCCCTCCGAAGGTCGCGGCGCCGTCGTTCAGGCCGGCCCGCAGACGGAAGGCCGGCTGCAGCTGGACTTCCCCGCCCAAATGCAGGGCGGCCGACTGCCGCTGGTTCTTGTCCACATCAGCGGCCAGCACCAGCCGGTCCTGCCACAGTCCATAGGAGGCCCCGAAGCGGACATCGATCGGAAATTCGTCGTAGGTGGTGGTTCCCCGGTCCCAGACCTGTTCGGTGTCCCAGGTGTACTTGGCGTTCAGGTCCCCGACCACCAGGCCCAGGTTCAGACCCTCGTAGGGGGAGGAGAACAGGCCGGCGTCGAAGCCGAAGGCGGTGGCCGAGACGTCCACTAACTTATAGTAGTAGTATTTCATCCCCAGGCCGACATTCACATAGGGCGCCAGCTGGGCGCCGAAGGCCAGGCAGAAGACGTTCTCGGCGCTGGTCAGATCGCCGGTCGGCCGGCCGTTATAGTCGCGCCCCTCGATATCGCTTACCCCGGCGTGGATCCAGGCCAGGCCCACGCCCGCGGCCGGCTCGACCGGCACCTTGAGGGCCGCATAGGACAGCTTCCGGTCCCAGGGAAGATGGCTGTAGGCCACGGTCACTTCCCGAAGACGGCCGCTCGGCAGGGCCGCTGGATTCCAGTACACGGCTGAGGCTCCCCTGGCCAGGGACGTGTAGGCACCGCCCATGCCCAGGGCCCGGGCGCCCAGACCGGTCCGCAGGGAGGCCCCGGCCCAGCCGGCATCGCCTTCTCCGGCATGAGGTTGGCCGGCGGCGGTGAGGACGGCCGATACGGTCAGGATGACGGCAAGAGCGATGTTCGAAATGACGGAGAATTTCACCAGAGCGACCTCTTTTTGAAGACTTAACTTGAAGGCTTCATCTTGAAGATTTAATCGAGCACGACGATCTTGCCGAAGGCTTCATCCCCCCGGTCGGTCTCGATCTTGTAGAAATAGACGCCGTTGGCCACGACTTGTCCGTCGGCGTTGCGGCCGTCCCAGAATTCCAGCAGCTCCTGGCCGCTGTCCTCAGGGATCACCCGGCCGGTCGGTATGGTTCTGACCAGGCCCAGGGACCAGTCGTAGATCCTGACCGTCACCACGGCCTCGGACCTGAGGCTGTAGCGGATCTTGACCCCCAGCTCCTCGCGGCTGGGGGAGAAGGGATTGGGATAGGCATAGGTGGTCATCTCGTCAAGATAAGCCGTTGGAGCGGAGATCCTCAGGAAGCCCCATGTCTGGCCGTCGTCGAAGGTGTAGGCCAGGCCGTCCAGCGTCCCGGCGTAGACCGTGTCGTGGAGCACGGCCACCGAGTAAACCTCGCTGGAAGGCAGCCCGTGGCTGGCGGTGAACTGATCCCAGTTCTGCCCGAAATTGTCCGTTCTAAATAATCCCCGGCTGGTGGCCACCCACACGGTGGTGTCCTGGAAGGCGAAGTTCCAGGCTCCCTCGCCGACATAGCCGGTCAGGAAGGTCTGCCAGGTCCGGCCGCTATCGCAGCTCACGCTGACCCCGCTGACCTGGCCGGTGTGTGTGGGATTGGTCCCGGCCCAGAGACAGAATCCGTCCTCGAGATGTTGGACCTCCAGGGAGACGACGAACTCACCGGAAATCCCGTAGAGAGAGTCCCGGTTCGTCCAGGTGTTTCCCCAGTCATCGGAGTAATAGACGCCCTCGGCCGTGCCTACCCAGACCCACCGCTCCCAGGCCTGAACGGCGAAGGAGACGTGGCCCCGGGGATCGGTGGGATCGATGGGGGTGTCGTCCAGGATGACCTTGCGCCAGTTCTCGGTGCTCTCGGTACACCCCCCGGTGCAGGTCCGCAGCCCCCCGCCCCAGTTGGCGCTCCACAGGGTGTCGCCGTTGATGGCGATGTCGTAGGTGACGTTCTGAACCGGAGTATCGCCGGGCTGCCCGAGGCAGTCAAACTCCTC
>CAZOYL010000147.1:0-6722 GCA_964584035.1 uncultured Gemmatimonadota bacterium
ATCGAGCACTCGATGCGGTGCAACATATTCTGAATTTCAGGATTTTCCATTGCACCCCCGGCGCAATTTCATTACCTTGACAGAGAACTTTTCAGGGAGGTCGAACCCTTGTTTGACGGCATCGGACTGGACATCGGCGGCCATCATTGGGCGGCCGTTGCAGCGGCCCTGATCATCGGCCTGGGACTGGCCTGGTGGGCCTACCGGCGGACCAACCCGCCCCTGCCGGGGCGACTCAGGATTCTGCTGTTCATCTTGCGCGCGGTCGTCGTCGCCCTGCTCTGCCTGGCCCTTCTGGAGCCCATCCTGGGCCTGGTCTGGCAGAGGACCGATCGGCCGGTGGTGGCCGTGCTGGTGGACCGTTCGGCCAGCATGTCCATCCCCGAGGGTCAGACCGACCGCCTGGCGCTGGCCCGGAGCCTTCTGGAGGACGATCTGGCCGCGGCGATCGAATCCCGGGGGCGGCTGGTGCGATACCAGTTCGCCGCCTCGGCCCGGCAATGGGAAGGCGACTCGCTGGCCGCCGACGGTCCGGCCACCGACCTGACCGAGGCCCTGGAGACGGTCAAGCGGGAGCTGGCCGATGAGAACCTGCGCGCCGTGATCCTGCTGACCGACGGCCTGGACAACCTCGGCCGGAATCCGGCCCACCTGGCCCGGACCTATGGATTGCCCGTCTTCACGGTGGGCATCGGCTCGGCCGAGCCCCGCCGGGACGTCGGCATCGCCGACCTGCTCACCTCCCAGGCCGTCTACCGGGACGACCGGGTCCCGGTGGAGGTCACCATCCAATCTAGGGGAATGGACGGTCTGGAGGTGCCGGTCACCCTCAGCTCCGCCGGCCAGGTGCTGGATCGCCGGACGATGACCCTGAGCGGCGAGGGGCTCGAGCAGACCATACGGCTGGAATACACTCCCCGGGAAGAAGGTCTGCTGCAGCTGCAGATTTCCCTGCCCCCGCAGGAGGGAGAGCTGACCGTCGAGAACAATCGCCGCGAGCTGTCGGTCAGGGTGCTGAAAAGCAAGCTGAAGGTCTTGCTGCTGTGGGGTCGTCCGGCCTGGGATTTTTCCTTCCTGCGGAGAAGCCTGGAAAAGGATCCCAGCGTGGAGCCGGTCCCCCTGGTTTTCAAGGGCCGAAACGAGTATTTTCTCGGCGATTTTCCGGCAAGCCGGGAACAGCTCCGGGAGTATGACGCCTTCATCCTGGGCGGTTCCGCCGCCCGTCAGCTGACCACCGAGCGGCAGGAATGGATCGCCCGGATGGTCACCGAGGAGGGCAAGGGTCTGCTCCTGGCGGGCGGCGCCGATTTCACAATGGACGCCGGCAGTCCCCTGGCCGCCCTGTCGCCGCTGGGGATACCCGCCGGCCGGTCCGGCCCGGTCGGGGACCGTTTCTCACTGCGGCTGACCCCGGCGGGACGGGTCCACCCGGTGATGGTCCTGGAGGAGGACGCCCTGGATCCGCAACAATCCTGGGATGGGCTGCCGCCTTTCCTCGGGCTCAACCCCATGGGACCGCCCGCCGCCGGCGCCAGCGTGTTGGCCGTTCATCCGCAGCGGGAGAGCGGCGGCGAGGCCATGCCCCTGATGGCGGTAGGTCCGGCCGGCGCCGGTAAATGCATGGTCGTCGCGGCCTATCCGTCGTGGCGCTGGACCTTCATGATGTCGGGGCTGGGCCGGACCGGCCGGACCTATGACCGCTTCTGGTCGAATGCCGTCCGCTGGCTGGCCACCCGGGAGGAAGGCCGTCCGATCCGGGTCCGGCCGGCCCAGAACGTGTTCCACAGCGGACAGCGGATCATCTTCCAGGGCCGGATCTTCGATCAGAGCTACCGGCCCATGGATCGGGCCCAGGTGAAGGTTTCCGCCCGGAGAAAGGATGCCCCGGACGGGACGGAGGTGACCGGGGACCTGTTCGCCAGCGGTCGTCGTGACGGCAACTACCGGGGCGAACTGCCGGCGCTGCCGGCGGGCGAATACGAGTATCACGCCGAGGTCTCCCTGGGAGATCAGCCTGTGGGAGAGGATCAGGGCCGGTTCCTGGTGGAGGAGTACACCCTGGAGTTCGAACGGGTCGAGCTCGATGAGCCGCTGCTTCGCGAGATCGCCCGGATCAGCGGCGGCCGCTACTTCCCCCTGGCCGAGGCGGGCACCCTGCCGGCCGGGCTGCCCCTGATCAGCCGGGAGGTCTCCCGGCGGCGGGAGCTGGAGCTGTGGAACCACCCGGCCGTCCTGGCGGCCCTGATCGTGCTGCTGGCCGCCGAATGGACTGTCAGAAAGAAGAACCGGCTGCTGTAAGCTCTCTATATCAAAGGAGGTGATAACAGAATACCCGACCGGCCGCCGAATCGGCCGGACCGATCCGGCTGTGATCCAGCCCGGCGATGAGCCGGCTCCGCGAAAGACATCGTGAACCTGACCCTACCGCCGTGAGAAGACAACGACAACAGGAGGAGCTGCCATGAAGACCCTGATCGCCGCCCTGTTCGGATTGCTCATTTCAGGCATCCCGGCCGCCGGGGAAACGCTGTCGGCCGCCGTTGAAGCGCCGGCGTTCGCCGCGCAGGCACCGTCAGCCGATGTGGTCATCAACGAGGTGCTGGCCAATCCCCTGGATGAGGACACCGGAGAGTTCGTCGAGCTGTTCAACCGGGGCCAGGCGGCCGTGGATGTGGCCGGCTGGATGCTGGCCGATGCCGCCGACACCAACGACCTGATCGAGGATTACACCGGTGACCACGACTGGGGCCTGGCCGGCACCGTCATCCCTGCGGGCGGCTTTGCCCTCATCGTAGATCCGGAATACGCCGGGGAGTACACCGCCTTTCTGGAGGCCGGTGCCGATTCGGACGGGGTGGTCCTGCTGACCATCGGCAAGGACACCACCATCGGCAACGGCCTGACCAACGCCGGCGACATCGTCCGGCTCGGCTTTGGGGGAACGTGGCTGGCTGCCTTCGGCTGGCAATCAGATCCCGGCCAGGGCCTGTCCTGGGAGAAGATCGAGCCCCAGGAGGGGGATGAGCCGGGAAATTGGGCCCCCTGCGGGCATCCCCACGGCTCCACGCCCGGGCGGCGGAACAGTTTAGCGCGAGCCCGCTATGATGTGGCCGTTCCCCCCGGGGAATTGACGTTTGTCCCTTGCCCCCCATATCCCGGCCAGCCGGTGACCATCGCTGCGACCGTTCAGAACCAGGGCAAGATGCCGGCCGCCGGCATCGAGGTGCTCTTTTTCCACGATGCCGATGCCGACAGCCTGCCCGGCGACGGGGAGCAGATCGGTGCCGCCCACCGCATCTCGGAACAGATCCCGCCCGGCGGGACGGTCACCGTGGAGCAGGTCTGGCAGCCGCCCGCCTCCGGCGCTCACCTGATCGCCGTTGAGGCCTTCTTCGCGGCCGATGAGGATCCGGCCGACAACCTGGCCCGGGCCCTCCTGCCGGTGCGCTATCTTCCCTGGAGCGTGGTCATCAATGAGATCATGTACCATCCGGCTCCGGCCGGGGAGGAATCGGAGCTGGAGCCCGAGTGGCTGGAGATCTTGCACATCGCAGAGGGTCCCATCGACCTGGCCGGCTGGACGATCGAGGACGCCCGCGGCGATCCGGAAACGCTCTGTGATTCCAGCATGATACTGGGGCCGGGAGACTTCGTCGTGGTCGCCGCCGGCGACCCGGAGGCCTTTCAGCAGGCCTATCCGCAGATCACCGGCGCGGTGCTGTTTCCCCCGGGAGGGCTGCCGTCTCTGAACAACTCTGAGGATCTTCTTCTGCTGCGCGATCCCACCGGAACGACGGTGGACAGCGTGCTGTACAGCGATGATTGGGGTGGCGGCGGCGGCATCTCCCTGGAGCGGATCAATCCCCATCTGGGCTCCAACGACCCTCTCAACTGGAGCTGGTCCGTTCATCCCGCGGGATCCACTCCCGGGGCGGCCAACAGCATTTTCACCCCGGTGGTGCCCGGACGGGCGGAGCTGTCGATCAGCCCGAATCCCTTTTCACCCGACGGGGACGGCCGCCAGGAGGTGACCGTGATGTCCTACCGCCTGCCCACTCCGGCGGCCTATCTGCGTCTCTATCTCTTCGATGTCCGGGGGCGGCGGGTCCGTACGCTGGCCGACGGCCGGCGAAGCGGTTCTCAGGGCGACCTTCTCTGGGACGGTCAGACCGATGCCGGCGAATCCCTGAAGATGGGCATCTACATCGTCTACCTGGAGGCTCTGGATGATCGCCGCGGCGTGGTCTGCCGCCGAAAGGGCACCGTGGTGCTGGCCGGGCGATTGGATTGAGCCGGCCGCAGTCCCCCGGGGGCCGATAAAAATCTTGACTTTTGGGCCAAATGTCAGTATTTAAGCGGAAATCCACCGAAGAGATTACGAAAGATGCCGGCTCGTATGATCAATCCAGAGGCCCGGCGTCGATGCGTTTCGATCATAGTTAGGGAGGTAGGGTATGACCACCATCATTGACCTGTATGGACGCGAGATTATAGATTCCCGGGGGAATCCGACGGTAGAGGTCGAGGTCATCCTGGAGTGCGGCGCGCTGGGCAGAGCGGCCGTTCCCTCGGGGGCCTCCACGGGCCGGTACGAGGCCCTTGAGCTTCGCGACAAGGACGCCAAACGATTCATGGGAAAAGGCGTTCGAAAGGCCGTCGGAAACGTCAACGATCGCATCGGGGTCCAGCTGGTCGGCGAGGATGCCTTCGATCAGGCGGCCGTCGACCGGCTGCTGATCGAGCTGGACGGCACCAAGAATAAATCCCGACTGGGTGCCAACGCCATGCTGGGGTGTTCCATGGCGGTGGCCCGGGCGGCGGCCAGCGCCATGGAGGTGCCCCTGTTCCGCCATCTGGGCGGCGTCAACACGACGCTTCTTCCGGTGCCGCAGATGAACATTCTCAACGGCGGGGTTCATGCCGATAATAACGTCGACCTGCAGGAGTTCATGATCATGCCGATGGGGGCCCGGAGCTTCGCCGAGGCCCTGCGGATGGGCGCCGAGGTCTATCACCATCTCAAGAAGGTCCTCCAGTCGAAAAAGTACGCCACCGGTGTGGGCGATGAGGGCGGTTTCGCCCCCGATCTGCGGACCAACGAAGAGGCCCTGCAGCTCATCGTCAAGGCCATCAAGACCGCCGGGTATAAACCAGGCAAGGATGTCTGTATCGCCCTGGACCCGGCCGCCAGCACTTTCTACGACGGAAAAACAAAGAAGTATCATCTGGCCTCAGAGAAAAAACGGCTCAGCCCCCGGCAGATGGTCGATTACTATGCCGCTCTGGTGGACACGTATCCTATCGTTTCGATCGAGGACGGACTGGCCGAGAACGACTGGGACGGCTGGAAACTGATCACCCAGCGGTTGGGAGGGCGGATTCAGCTGGTCGGCGACGATCTGTTCGTCACCAGCACCGAGCGTCTTCGCAAGGGCATCGACCTGGGCGTGGCCAATTCCATCCTGATCAAACTCAACCAGATCGGAACGGTCACCGAGACGCTGGACTGCATCGAGACGGCCAAAAAGGCGGGGTATTCGGTCGTCATCTCCCACCGCTCGGGAGAAACGGAGGACACCTTCATCGCCGATCTGGCGGTGGCCACCGGCGCCGGTCAGATCAAGAGCGGCGCGCCCTGCCGCTCGGACCGGGTCAGCAAGTACAATCAGCTGCTCCGCATCGAGGACGACCTGGGCGATACGGCCCGCTATGCCGGTCCGGAGCTGCTCTCCCGGCTCCGCGGATAGGTTTCGGAGGGAACGGCGTGTCACAGGCCCAAGACCGCGACGAACAGTTGAAGAGCTTTCTCCGAAAGCCCTACCGAAAGCGTCAATTCGGCCGTCTGGTCCTGCTGTTGATTTTTCTGTTGCTGTGCTATTTCTTTTTGGCGGGCGATTACGGCCTGGTGAAGATCTGGGCCCAGCGACGCCAGGTCGAAAAGCTGGAGCAGGAGACGAATCGCCTCCGCGCCGAGCAGTTCGACCTCAAGCAGCAGTGCCTGAAACTGCATGGCGATTCGACTTATATCGAGAAGAAGGTGCGCGAAGAGCTGGGCATGATCAAACCGGGAGAACGGGTTTACCAGTTCGTGACCCCGCCCGATACCCTGGAGAATGAGATCTGAGATGTTCAAGGAACTGCGCAATATCTTTTTCACCGGCCTGCTGGTCCTGACTCCCGTGGTGGTCACGGCCTACGTGTTCTATCAGTTGTTCGTCAAGATCGACGGCCTGCTGGGCGGCGAGCTTCACGCGCTGACCGGATACCGGATTCCGGGCATGGGCGTGGTGGCCGTGCTGCTGCTGATCCTGTTCGTGGGCGTGGTGGCCCGTAATATCATCGGGCGGAAAATGATCCAAATCGCGGAGGCCGTCGTCAACCGCATTCCTCTGATCAACCGGATCTATTCGGCCGTTCAGCAGCTCAGCCAGGCTTTTTTCTCGGGGGAACGGGCCGTCTTCCAGAGGGCCGTGCTGGTGGAATTTCCCAAAGAGGGCAGCTATTGCATCGGATTCCAGACCTCGGAGGTCAAGGGTGAGATCCAGCGCCAGACCAAACGCGAGCTGCTCAGCGTTTTCCTTCCGACTTCGCCGAATCCGACCTCCGGTTATCTGCTCTTCATTCCCAGGGAGAAGGTGCAGCCCCTGCAGATGACGATCGAAGAGGCGGTCAAGCTGGTCATCTCGGGGGGGGCCGTGCTGCCCAAGGAGCGGGTCAAGTTC
>CAZOYL010000148.1:0-6617 GCA_964584035.1 uncultured Gemmatimonadota bacterium
CGTGACCAGCAGAATCCAGCCGAAAGCATATCGATAACTCATCGCAACGACCTCCTCAGGCTTGTGAACCGTAGCGGGGATCTTCTCCGGATAATAAAAAAGCCCCCTTGCAAAAATGCGGTCAGGGGACGATGGATCGCTGACACCGGATGAGATTTCTATCAGGCATAAGCTCCTCCACGGATATTCTAACCGAAAGACGATATTTTGTCAAGGGAAAAATGGAAATAATCTGGAGATTTCTGCTGTGCGGCCGACACGGCGAGCCGCTCGGAGTGAATGCAAAAGGGGGCTCCTGCGGGAGCCCCCTCGATGCCAACAGACGATATGTGACCACCGCTCAGCCGGTGAGCTTGTCCAAATCCATGTGTTCTCCCAGGAGTTTCCCCAGCAGCTTGATCTTGTCGGCGTCATGCTGTGTCAGCAGCGGCTCCATGTTGTCGATCTGCTGGGCGATCTGATAGGTGTCGGCCGCCACCAGCAGCACGGGAATATGGCGGTCGGTGGCCTTGGAGATGATGTTGGAGGGCGGCAGGATGTTGTTGGTCAGAATGATGCCGGAGGTATCGCTCTCCAGGGCAGCCAGGATCATATCCACCCGGTCTCCGGCGGTGATGATCAGTTTATCCCCCTTGTTGAACTTTGGGCTCCGCAGGGCGGCATTGGCCGACATGGCTCCTACGAAGATGTTCTTGACCACTTTGCTGAGACCGCCCTCTCCGGCGATTACCTTGGCGAACAGCCGGTCGGCCAAATATTCGACCGAAGAGCAGTTCAGATCCTCGTGAAAGGGAATGACGCCCAACACGGGAAGGCCCAGCTTCTCGATGACCTGTCCGTGGGTGTTCCTGAAATCGTCGGGATCGTGGGTCTTGTTGACGATGGCTCCCTTAAGATTGACGTCTGAGGTGTTCAGGTTCTCGAGCAGAAAGGTGGCCTCGTCAACCGCATCGTGACCGCCTGCCATCACCAGGATGACCGGCACCTTCAGGTGCCTGGCCAGGGACATGACATCCAGATGAACCGAGGCGCCGTAGGACAGGTTCTTTCCTCCCTCGATGAACAGAAGATCCTTGTTCCGGGACATATTCGCCACGCTGCTTTTGAGTTTCTGGCCCACATCCCCGTCGCTCATATAGCCGAGCTTGGTGTGCTCCAGCCCGATGCTCATGTCCTCGGGCTGTTCCTTGAGATCGAGGATGGCCGTCACCACGGCGGCATCGTAGTCCCAGAGCCGTTTCTTGTGATAGATCAACCGGTCCCCGAAGGGCTTCATGTATCCGCACGCCTTTTGCAGCGCGGCCGCCAGGCCGACGATCACGCTGGTTTTTCCCGCGCTCGGGCTGGTCGATGCGATGATCAGCTTTTCCATCCTCTTTCACCTCGTCGCGTTGGAAATGAGAATCCGGGCATCCACGGCCTGCACACCATCTCCCTGCTGGTAGACGACCAGGGGGTTGATTTCCACGTCCGTGATGCGCCGGCATGTTTGAATCAGATGGCTGAGTTTCATGATGGCGTCCACGACCCCGTCGATTTCCTTCCGCTTTTCGCCCCGCACGCCCAGCAGCAGCGGATAAGAGCGGATCTGCTCCATCATGGACTGGACTTCATCGCGGTTCACGGGCAGGGCGCGGAAGGAAACGTCCTTCATGACCTCTACATAGATGCCGCCCAGGCCGAACATGACGATGGGGCCGAATGAGGGATCCCGGCGGGCGCCGATGATGATCTCCAGGCCTTCCTTGACCATCCGGGCGATCTCTACCCCCTCGATGGCGGCATCCGGTTTTCTGGCGCGGCAATTATGTATGATGGCCCCGTAGGCATCGATGATCTCATCGCGGTTGAGCAGGTCCAGGGCCACGCCGCCCACATCGCTTTTATGGAGGATATCCTTGGAGACGACCTTCATGACCACCGGATAGCCGATCTGTTCGGCCGCCTCGATGGCCTCATCCAGGTTCCGGGCGATCTGCCGGGCCGGCAGGGGGATGCCGACGGCCTCGGCGATCTCCGCCGCTTCATAGGAGATCAGACTTTTTCGGCCGTCCTTCATGGCCCCCTTGACGATCCTGTCGATGACGGCCAGGTCGATAGCGCTCTCTTCAACAGGCTCAACCTTCTTCCGCCTGAGATTACGGTAATTGGCGTACAGGGCTCCGAAACAGGAGACGGCCTCGTAGACGTCGGAGTAGATGGGGATCCCGTCGGTTCTCAGCTCGGTGATGCTCTTCTCCATTTCGGGACCTCCGAAAAAGGAGAAGATCATCGGCTTGCTCTCCTTACCCTGGGAGAAGATCGATCGGGCCGTTTCGGACAGCTCGGTCCCGGAAAAGACGGCCGTTTCACAGCCCAGGCAGATGATGGAATGGATGTCATCGTTTTTCAGCGCCGCTTGGAGGGCGCCTTCATAATCGACGGCGGTGGCCTGACCGGTGATGTCGATCGGATTTTTTACCGATCCGAAGGCCGGGACCGCATCGGCGAAGATCTCTTTCATGGTCTCGACATCGTCATACAGACGAACCCCGTATTTCTCGCTGGCATCGGCCGCCATGACGCCTATGCCGCCGCCATTGGTGATGATGACGGCATTCTCGCCCCGCGGCGGAGGAGAGGTGGATAGGAATTTGCACCAGGAAAAGGCCTCCTGGATGCTCTCGGCGCGCAGGACCCCGCATTGCCTCATGATGTCGGAGAAGATCTCATCGGCTCCGGCCAGTGAACCGGTATGGGACGCGGCCGCCAGGGCGCCGGCCTTGGATCGTCCGGACTTGATCACGACTACGGGTTTGATCCGGGTGGTCTCCTGGAGTATGTCCACCAGCTTGTCGCCATCCTTGATGCCCTCGATGTACATCAAAATAACCCGGCTATCCTCATGCGCGGCCAGGTATCCTAAAAGATCGGCCTCGTTGATGTCCGCCTTATTGCCCACCGACACGATGGCTGACAGGCCGATGTTTTCCACGGCCGTCTTGCCGATCATGGCCAGCCCCAGGGCGCCGCTCTGGGTGATGATGGCCACGTGGCCCGGCGACACCTCCCGGGTGCCGAAGGTGGCGTTGATCGGAGCCATCGAGGAATAGACGCCGAAGATATTGGGCCCCAGGATGCGTATGTCATGATCCCGGGCAAACCTGACGATCTTTCTCTCTTCCTCGATATTGCCGACCTCGGAGAAGCCCGAGGTGATCAACACCAGGAATTTGACCCCTTTCCGGGCGCAATCCTCTACCGTCTGGAAGACGAACTCGGCCGGGATGGCCAGCACGGCCATGTCCACCGGGCCGTCGATATCATCCAGCGAGGGGCAGATGGGCAGGCCGAGAATCTCGCCGCCGCTGGGATTGACCGGGTACACCTTGCCGGGGTATTTGCTGAACAGGATGTTCTCGACGATCTTGAACCCGATCTTCTGGCGCTTCCGGGAAGCCCCGATCACGGCCACCGAACGCGGCTCGAACAGGTAACGAATATCTGGCCCGCTCTTTTTCATCCCGTCTCCCGGAAGGTCATCTTGAGTTCATACACGCCCTGAGTGCTTTTCTTCTCCAGGTCGAATCCGGCGCTCTCGAAGACCTGCATCATGGGTCTATTCTCGAACAGCACCTCGGCGGTGAATCCCAGCAGTCCCTGCCTTTTTGCCAGAACGGTGAGATATCCCAGCAGCTCGGTGCCGATGCCCTGGCCCTGATAGGTGTCCCGGACGGCGAAGGCCACCTCGGCGCTGTGACTGACCTCATCGATGCCGTACTGCCCTACGCCGACCACTTCCTCGATCTCGTCTTTGTGAAAGACGGCCAGGATGAACATTTCCCGGGAATAATCGATGATCACGAAATCCTGAAGCCGCTCATGCGGCATATCCTTGCGAACCGACATGAACCGGCGGTAAAGGCTTTGGTCGGAGAGGGAGTAGAAGAAATCTTTGAGCAGCGGCTCATCGCTGATCTTCACCGGCCGCAGCAGGATCTCCAGCCCCTTTTTGGTGGTCCGGTGTGTTTCCAGATCTTCCGGGTATTCACCGCGTTTTCCCGGTATGAAAGCCTGATCCTTGAAGATCAGGTTCAGCTGTTTGGCCTCCTCGATCAGCTTGGACCGGAAGGCGGGGTGGGCGATGCGGATGAGCTCCATGGCCCGTTCGCGGATATTCTTGCCGTGCAGATAGGCGATGCCGTATTCGGTGGCCACGTAATGAATATCGCCCCGGACCAGGGAAACTCCGGCTCCCTCGCTTAAAAAGGGAACGATCCTGGAGGTCTTGCCGCCGTCGGCGGTGGACGGGAGCGTCAGAATGGTCTTGCCGCCCTGGGAGAGCATCGCGCCCCTCATGAAATCGGCCTGGCCGCCGATGCCGCTGTAGAACGTTTTTCCCAGAGACTCAGCGGTGGCCTGCCCGGTGAGGTCGATCTCCAGAGCGGAGTTGATGGCCGCCATGCTGTCGTGCTGGGCGATGATCAGCGGGTTGTTGGTATAATCGATGGTTCGGAATTCTATACTGGGGTTATCATGAAGGAATTCGTAGGTCTCGTGTTTTCCCATGCAGAAGGTGACCACCGTCTTTCCTCGATTGATGGTTTTGCGGGAGTTGTCCACCACGCCCTTTTTCATCAGCGCCACGATGCCGTCACTGATCAATTCCGTGTGCACTCCGAGATGCTTCTTTTCTCCCAGAGCGGCCAGAATGGCATTGGGGATGCTGCCGTAACCCACCTGGATGGTGTCGCCATCCTGGATCAGGCGGGACACATACGCGCCGATCTGCTCGGCGATCTCACCCTCGGCTTCCTCTTTATATTCCAGGATCGGCTCATCGTGGGCCACGATGAAGTCCACATCGTCGATGTGGATGAATCCGTCGCCGTGGACCCGGGGCATATTGGCATTGACCTGGGCGATGATCAGATTGGAACTTTCCGTCGCGGCCTTGACGATGTCCACGCTGACGCCCAGACTCATATAGCCGTGACTATCCGGCGATGAGAGCTGCACCAGGGCGACGTCGATGGGTACCACGCCGCGCAGGAACAGATCGGGAACCTCCGATAAAAAGATGGGCGTGTAGTCGGCCAATCCCTCGTTGATGGCCGCTCGTGTGCTCGATCCCACGAAAAAGGAGTTGTGACGAAAGTTCTGTTTGAATTTCTCGTCGGTATAGGGAGCCACACCCAGCGTCCAGACTTGTAACAGCTCGGTGTCAAAGAGGGCCGAGGGATGAGAGGAAACATATTCGATCAGGGCTTTAACCAGATACTGCGGCTCGCCGCAGGCGGTGTGGATGAAGATCCGGTCGCCGCGGTGAATATGGCTGAAGATGCGGTTTTCCGGCTGGAACTTGTCGGGATAGTTCGCCCGGGCTTGGTCAAGACTCTGGCACTGTTCCGGAGACATGGCTGTGGTCACCTCATTTCACCATCATCATCTTGATCGTCTTGGTTCTCTGTCCGGCCTGCAGGCGGCAGAAATAGACGCCGGAAGCCAGCGGGCGGCCATAGGCATCGCATCCGTTCCAGGACAGCGTGTGCCGGCCTGCCTTGAGACCGCGGTCCATGAGCGTGATGACCTTCTGCCCCCGGATGTTGTAGATCTTCAGACTGACCTGTTGATCGTCGTCTCCGGGAATGGCAAAGGAGATGTTCGTTCCGCTGTTGAATGGATTGGGGCTGTTCGCATAGAGCATGAACATTCCCGGCCTGGTCTGCGAGCCGCTCTCATCGACTCCCAGCCGGGGATTGATGCTCACCTCCGTCTGGGCGTTGGCCGCTGCTTCTGTGCCTACCTCATAAATTTGTCCGGCGCCGGTGGTCACGATCTGGAGCACCTCTCCGCCGTCGACCTGGTAGGTGCCGGAAGCGGGCATCAGGAAGCGGATCATGGCATGCTCGAAGACCTCATCGTGGCCGTTGATGATCGTGGCCGTGTTGGTCGGGCTGGTGCCGTCGTTGGGGGATGAAAACGTCAGGGTGATGTCATCGGAGATATACAGGTTGGGATATCCGATCAGCTGGCTGTCCTCGAACCTCAGCAGCCGGAACCCGCCGGTGGCGCTCATGGCATCGTCGGTGTTCAGTGACAGGGTGGGGCCTTCCTGGTACTGGGCCGAATGATGAGTGTGCCCCCACAGGGCCAGGTCCACACCGTAGGTGTCAAAGAACTCGGGCATCTCGGGGCTTTCCTCGTACCAGCCGAAATCGTAGTGATAGAACATGATGATGTAGGGATCGCCCGTCACAGACGAGAGGTCTTCATGGAGCCAGTCGTGCTGGGAGTCGATCATGCTGTGCGAGCCGTAAATCCAGTACTGGAAGTTGACATAATTGACCCACGTCATCGGAGCGACGATGTGGAGATTTCCATAGTCGAAGCTGTAGTCCTGGGTCAGCGGGCCTTCGGACCAGTGATCGGAATCGTTGATGTTCAGATACGGCCAGCCGAAATATTTCCACCAGGGGATCATGCCGTCGCCGATGTCGTGATTGCCGGAGGTCAGATAAACGGGGACGTCGAATTTCTCCAGATAGATCTGCCCGATCTCGATCTGATCCTCAAAGCTGCGATTGACATAGTCGCCCGAGAGAAGAACGAACTCCGGATTGATGATGTTGATCTCC
>CAZOYL010000149.1:0-6377 GCA_964584035.1 uncultured Gemmatimonadota bacterium
GCTCGTAGGCGGTGCTGAAGAAGGCGTTGATAACCTGATAATCCAGCTGCGAGGCGCCGTAATGGGGCGTCTCCCAGAGCAGCGGGTAGAGACCGTTCTTCCTCAGCTCGGCCAGGCCGGCGATGAGCCGCTGGCGGACGTATTCCTCCGAGTCGGAGAACAGCGGGCCCTGGGCCATGGTGTCCCAGAACTCGTAGTCGGCCGTGGTCTCCCCGCGGTATTGATGGGTCGAGCCGTGCATGACGATGGTCCCGCCGGAGCGGACGGCCCGGTGCAGCACCTCGACCAGCTCGGGGCGCTCGGACAGGGCCACGGCCGTGTTCGACTCGGGGTCCAGGTAGAAAGGCACCAGGGCGATGGAGAAAGGTACCTTCCGGGATCGCAGAGTGGTGACGATGTCGCGCAGCGACTCGGGGTCGGAGAGCGGATTGACATCCTCGATCCGGACCAGGGCCAGCTTCCGGGCCCGGTGATCCTCCCCGATGATATCGTGCAGCAGATCGCAGAAGACGATATGCCGCCCGCCCTCGGTGACAAAGGCGGTCGGCAGATCGGCCAGGTACCAGAAGGTCCCGCTGCGCAGCACATAGGGCAGCGGCTCTCGGACATTGGTCATGACGGCCAGGGAGCGGCAGATGGTGCTGTCGGTCACGGTCACGGCGTTGAAGTCCGGATCGGTCTTGGCCAGCGAATATCCCCGATAGTGTATGGTCCGATAGGAGGAATCGTGCTGCGCGCCGCGGTACTGGAATCCATAGCGCTCCTCTCCGGCCACCTCCAGAAATTGGTCCAGCCCGTAATGCAGCCAGCACAGGGTCCCATCATAGCCGGCCAGCTGTTCGAGGAACCGGCGCGGCAGGATCGCCCCGGGGTCCACCCCGACGACGAAGATGACGTCGAACCGTCCCAGGGAATCCGGCCAGACCTGATCGTCATCGCCGTCGAACTGGACCAACTGAACATCGGTCTGGAAATGGCTGACCAGGGTGGCCACCTGTTTGGCGTCATTTTCGCCGCTGCCATCGGTGCAGATCAGGACCTCTTTGACCGGCACGTGCCGCAGGGCCGGCTGCAGCGGGCTCCAGGCGCGTTCGGCGTCCAGCAGATGGGTGTCGTAGATATCGATGTGCTCGATCCCGGCCTTCTTGGCGGCCAGGATACCGGCCGACAGCTGGCCGACGTCCACCCTCTGGTTCTCAAAGGAGGTCAGCTCCAGGTGGCCGATCAGGGTGGCCCGCCCGTTGACCTGGCGCACGATCGTCCGGGCCGCCGGGTGAGTCCATTCCGGAGTAAATGCACCCTCATTCTTATACAGATCGGCCCACTGCTGCCACATCAGCTCGACGTTGATCCAGTCCGGACGATGGGCCGCCTCCAGGACGCGGTCCAGGTCGAAGCCGGTCCGCCGCATCTGCTCGCCGGCCGTATACAGCCGGCCGTCCCGGTGGGCGCTGGCCACGGTGGTGATGCAGGCCTTTTTCTCGAACCGGTGGATCAGCTCCACCGAGGCGCCCAGGGTCTCGGTCAGGCCGGCGGCCGCGCCCTGAGGCCCGGCCTGATGGCCGTGCTGGCCGCCGTAGCACCCCTGACCCTCCCAGCTGACGATCGGCTCGGCGATATCGACGCCGGCCAGCCCGGGATAGTGCTTCAGGATGTCCTCGATGAAGCCCAGCCACCAGCGGCGGACCTGGTCATCGGCCGGACAGAGAAAATAGCTGTCCCGGGAGGGGGCGTAATCGCCGCCATCGGCCAGCTTGATCCGCCAGCCGGGATGCTGCTCCCAGGCCGAGCGGTGCTGAAAGGCCGGCAGCCAGGCGAACACCTCGATGCCGCGCTCCTGACAGGAGCGAATGACGTGAGCCAGCAGATCCTGGCGGCCGTAATCGGCCATGACGTTGAGATCGTAGAAGGTCTGGTACTTGGCCCCGTAGATGGGATCGTAGGCCTTGAAAAAGACGGTGTTGACGCCGTATTTTTCCCATTTGGCGGCCAGCTCGTCGGCCATCTGTTCGATGGGCAGGGGCGAATCATAGTAGTAGGAGGGGTCAAAGCGAACAGCATTGATCTGAAAATGAACAGGGTCGAGGGTTAGCGGCTGGTCGGCCGGGGCGGGGAGTGCGAAAGCCGTAACGATCGACACGACGGCAAGTATGACAAGGAGTTGTCTGGGCACCGGGATACCTTTCCTGTGGAAAAAGGTTTTTTGTCGAATCTATAAAAATTGCCTGACGGTGGCACCTGTCAGGACGATCATGCGGTCCCATAAGGACTTTCTGCTATGCTGCGGGAAGTTCTCCCGCCCCGGCCGGGAGCGGGCCGGCGATCATTTCAGTCTGTATCTGGCAAATGTTGTGCCGAAACAGGACGGCGCTTTTACTGCTGCCGATTTCCCCTGTGTTGATAATGGGCCACCGGCAGCGGCTCGTCGGTATGGACCCCGTCGCGCTTGACGATCCGGCCGGGAGCGCCCACGACGGTACAATTGGCCGGCACGTCGCGGTTGATGATCACGGTGGTGGCCCCGATCCTGGTGTTCTCCCCCACCACGATGGGGCCCAGCAGGGTGGCGTTGGCCCCGATGAGGACGTCGTTCCCGATGGTCGGATGGCGCTTGTCCATGTGATGGCCGGTGCCGCCCAGGGTGACGCCATGAAAGAAGACGCAGTGGTCGCCGATCTCGGCCGTCTCGCCGATGACGACCCCGGTGCCATGATCGATGAAGAAGCCCCGTCCGATCCTGGCCCCGGGATGGATCTCGATCCCGCTCCACACCCGGCTGAGCACCGAGATGAACCTCGGCAGCACGGGGATGTGCAGCCTGGCGTGAAGAAAGTGGGCTATCCGATGGATCAGGATGGCGTGCAGGGAGGTGTAGCACAGCAAAATTTCCAGCGGATTTCGGGCCGCCGGATCGTTGCGGCGGGTCGCCCGGATGTCCTCTATAAAGGTCAGGGCCATCACGATCTCCCGAACAGCTCGGTGCTGAGGTAGCGTTCGGCGGCGTCCGGCAGGATGGTCAGGACCAGCCTGTCTTTTCCGGCGCGGCCGGCCATTTTCAGGGCGGCAAAGAGGGCGGCTCCGGAGGAGATGCCGGCCAGAATGCCCTCCTCACGGGCCAGCCGCCGGGCGGTCTGCAAGGCCTGTTCGTCGATCACGGTGACGATCTCATCTACTATATCCCGGTCATACACATCGGGTACGAACCCGGCCCCGATGCCCTGAATACCATGCGGGCCGGCTTTCCCGCCGGACAGGACCGGCGATGAGGCCGGCTCCACGGCGACGACCGTCATCCCCGGGAAGGCCTCCTTCAGCGCCCGGCCGGCGCCGGCGACGGTCCCGCCGGTGCCCACCCCGGCGACGAAAACATCCGGCCGCTGGCCCTCCAGGTCCGAGATGATCTCCTGTGCTGTCGTCTGTCGATGAACCCGGGGGTTGGCCGCGTTGGCGAACTGCTGCGGCATGAAGGCGCCGTGCTGTCCGGTCAGCCGACGGGCCTCGGCCACCGCGCCGGCCATGCCTTCCTCTCCGGGGGTCAGCACGATCCGGGCGCCGAGGTGCTCCAGCAGGGCCCGCCGCTCGACGCTCATCGTCTCCGGCATGACCAGGATGACCCGGTAGCCCCTGACGGCCGCAACCATGGCCAGGCCGATGCCGGTGTTGCCCGAGGTGGGCTCGACGATGGTGCCGCCGGGCGGCAGCTTTCCGTCCCGCTCGGCGTCCTCGATCATGGCCAGGGCGACCCGGTCCTTGACCGACCCGCCGGGGTTGAAGAACTCCAGCTTGGCGATCACCTCGGCGTCGCCGGGGGCGGTGAGCCGGTTGATCCGCACCAGCGGCGTTCGGCCGATGGTGCGCAGGATCGTGTCGTGGATCATCGGAACCCATCCTGTTGGCATGAAAAAACCTTCCGAAGACGAGAGATCCTCGGAAGGTTACAGGGGAGCAAAAAGCAAACCAATCTGGTAGTGAAAATGGCAAGGGTGATGAACGGAGGCGGAACGTGGCCGGGCGGCAAACCCTATTCAATGTGAGAGAGTTTGTCTCGAATGAGGTGAACAAATTCCGTTGCTTTGGCGAATAAATTCCGTGCTTCCGTCTCGGTGATCAGACCGGCAATATTATAAATAGCCTGGTTGCGCTTTTTCCGCATACGGTCAAAATAGGTTATCAGATCCGTATAATCCTTGCCCATGGCCATCAGCATGAAGGCAAAGGTGTTCTTGTGTCCCTGGGCGGCTGCCGGTCGATAACCCTGAGCAAACATGTAGGCTCTTGAAGCCTGCAAGATAGCATCGTACGTGATGGCAAATCCCCAATCCCAATCATGAGCCATCACCATGCTGGTCGTTTGCAGGTCGCGTTCCGCCCGCTCCAGGGCTCGACGGATCTCTGGCGGCGACACTCTCTCCCTACGAATGCGTCCAGATTTCAGCAAATCCTCAAACGATTTCTCTCCAGACATTCTCGGAATTCCCCACGATGAAGATCATCTCGCCGTTGAGCACTCGCTCGAGAAAACCGCCTTTTTCTGAACGACGGCGATTGAATTCCTTTCTATCGATTAAGGTGTAATTTACGGTTCGAACAAGTTTTTCCTCCGCCTTTGCAATGGCCCGATGAAGGTCCAATTCATCGACATCGCCAATGACCATCAGGTCAACGTCACTGGTCCCCCCCGCTGTGCCGTCTGCCTGGCTGCCATAGATAAAGGCCATTTCTATTTTCTTGACTAAAGGATCCAACGCTTTGCGAAGCACATCGGCCAGGCCAGCCGTCTTCGTTATCATACTTTTCAGTTCAGCAAAGAGCGGACAGTCCTGGTTCACCTGATAATCCACCCGACGGCCTCGAGCGGTTCTGGTAATAATACCGGCCTCTGTCAGACGCTTCAGCTCTCTTTGGACGGCACCCTGTCCGACTCCGGTCATTCGAACGATCTGCCGTAGATAGAACGAATCATCGGGGTGGGAAAAAAACAAGGCCAGCACCGCCAGGCGAACCTTGCCGAAGAGCGCATCTGAGAGATTATTTTGTTCTATTGTACCCATATCGGGTTCAAATGTACCCATTTTGGGTTCAATTGTCAAGTTGTTTTTTTGAAAGTCGGCGCCTCATTCGGCAGCGGGAACGTTAATCCCCCGGCGCTCCAGCAGCGTGCCTTCCATGACATACAGGTTGACCAGGGCATTGAGATAGTTCACCGCCGCCCGGATGACGTCGAGCTGGCTGGCGGTGAAGTCGCGCTGCACCTGGAGGACGAGCAGATTGGTCGAGCGGCCGACGCGGAATTTCTCCAGCTCCGCCTCCAAATTCTTCTCCTGCAGGTCGCGGGTCACCCGGGTGGCCTCGATCTGCTGGCGCGTCCGGAGGACCTCGGTATAGGCCGAGCGGACGTCCCGCTGGACCATCCGCTCCATGTTCTGCAGGGCGTACTCCAGCTGTTCCCTGGTTCTTTTCGCCCGGGAATACCGGGCCCGCTCCTGGCGAACCGGAACCCCAAGGTCGAAGGAGACCCCGGCATTGACGCGGTAGAAAGGACTATCCGGGTCCGGAACGGCCTCATCGAAGGTCTGGGCATAGGATGTTCGCCCCAGGGTGATAAAGAAATCGAGACGGGGCAGCAGCCCGTTTCGAGTGTAGGCCACCTCGAGCTGGCCCTTTCGATAGGCCCATCGGGCCTGCTCCAGATCCGGTCGGAGCTCCAGGGCCACCTGTTCACAGATGGTCAGGTCATCCAGGGAATCGGCGGCCATCGAGGGCCGGTCGATGGGGACGGGCACCATCGACCAGGGAGCCCGGTCGGTGGGGTTGACCAGGAACAGGAAATCCAGGCGGGCCTGCTCGTAGCGGCTCTGGGCGTCGATCATGGCCCCGTGCCGCCTGGCCACCTCGGCCCGGACGGCGGCCAGCTCCAGCTCGGGCAGCTTGCCCACATCGACCCGCTCCAGCGACTCGCCCAGCTGCCGCTCGGCCAGCCGGAGGGATTCCTCCTGAATGCGGGTCTCCTCGGCCGTTAGATAGAGATCCCAGTAGGCCTCTTCGGTCCCGGCCACCAGCTCCTCAGCCATCCCCTTCAACTGGGAGCGGGAGATCTCCAGATCGGCCCGGGCCTTGCGCAGATCGGCCAGGTTGGCGCCGAAGCCGAAGCCCTGCAGCAGCGGCTGGGTGACGGTCAAAGCGATGTCCCCGGTATATTGCGTGGCATACACACTCGACTCCGAGCCGGTGATGGAGGCATCGACTGACAGCTCGGTTCCGGTGGGCAGGGTCTGCGAGAGGCCGGCCTGATACTCGGTCTGTTCGGAGGTTAACTCGAAGGGCTCGGGCGAGGCGCCTAAAAAGCGCTGCGTCTTGGTCTCGTCGCGCTCGGCCGA
>CAZOYL010000150.1:0-6257 GCA_964584035.1 uncultured Gemmatimonadota bacterium
CCGCTGCTGGTGCCCACACCGGCCAAGGTGGCCGATCTGTCCATCGGCCTGGCGGAAGATAACCTCAGGCTGGACTGACCGGCCGTGACGCTGGACACCTGGGGCAACCCCCTAACCGTTGACGGCTATCACGTTTACCGTGATACGGTGGGTTTTCGCGAGCCGGGCTCCGATCCCTTCTTCACCACCACCGCGAACTATTATATCGACGACAGCGGCGTGGTGGGAACGCTGGACCGGCAGTATTTCTACTGGGTGACCGCCGTGGCCGGTTACAAGGAGTCGCTGGACTCGCCCGGCGCCGGCGAGTTCGACATCCTGCTGAACCCGGGGAAGTGACCGTCAGGCCGGGAGAAGATGGAGCCGTCTCAGCCCGGGCCGGCTGGAATGCGCGATAGGGCATCCGGGGGAACAGAGTTGAGAACAGAACCGTATCCACAGCCTCCGGAGCGATGGTCCGCCCTTCGGAGGCTTTTTTCTGATCCCGATTTCATCTTGACAAAAAATGACGGTTATGATACAATAATCATATAAGCGGACCATCATGTCGAGGTTGACCCTGACCATGATGAAGAGGGGAAAGGTCTATGCACGGTGCCCGAAAGGTGTCTGTTTGGGGGTTTGTGCTCGCCATCTGCCTGGCCTCGGTGATGCCGGCGGCGGCCGCCGAGCGCTGCGTGTTGGCCGAGGAGTTCTCTTTGACTTTCTGTATCGATTGTCCCAAAGCCGAGGCGGCCCTGGACAGCCTCCTGAAATACGATTTCGGCCCCGATGAGCTAACCGTCATCAGCAGTCTGGTCGATTACATGCCTCCAGCCACCGAGGAGGGCCGCGCCCGCCAGCGATACTATCCGCCCACATATAATCCTGCAAGTCAAGATACAGGCTATTACACCCCGACCGCCTGGTTCGACGGGGTGGACGAGCAGACCGGCGTCCCTCAAGGCATCGACTCTACTCTGGTTGTCGACTCGCTGTGGACCATCTACCGGGACATGGTCCAGGCCCGCCGGGCGGTGCCCAGTCCCCTGACCATGGACCTGACCGTCGAGTATGGGGCCAGGGCCGACACCGGCACGGCCCACGTCCAACTGGTGGCCGTCGATCCTATCGCCTACCAGGATCTGCACCTGCGCATGGCCGTCGTCGAGTCGGGGGTTCTCGTCAACGCGCGGATCATCAATCACCTGATGCGCGACTATTTTCCCGACATCCTGGGCGTCTCCCTGACCATGTCCCAGGGCGATACGCTCAGCCACGCCGAGGCGTTCGTCATCGACTCGGCCTGGGCGGCCGAAGAGTGTCACATCGTCGTCTTCGTGCAGGATGATACCACCCGGGAGGTCCTCCAGGCGGCTCAGGCCCCGGTGGTGCCTGCCATGCCCGTTGCGGTGGGCGATCTCAGCGTCACCCTTGCCGGCGATGACCTGCTGTTATGCTGGCCGCCGGTGACACAGGATACCTCAGGGAATCCCTTGGCGGTGAGCCATTACCGTATCTATCGAGACACCCTGGCTTTTCGAGACCCTGGCTCCGATCCGTTCCAGACCACGGCGGACACCTTCTTCGTGGACGCCAGCGGCGCGGTGGGCGATACGGAGAAGCATTATTTTTACTGGATCACCGCCGTCTCGGGTCAGAAGGAATCGGCCGATTCTCAGGCGGGGGGAGAGTTCGACAAAGGCATCTCCGCGGGAAAATGATGACCGCTATGATGGGTCATTCATAACACGCTGGTAAAAGTATAAAGGCCATCGATCGTGGAGGACCTCGGCGAAACACCCCCGAACCTGAGGTCCTTCCCCTGTTTTCATGCCGCTTCAGGGCCGCTCCTGAGCCCCTCCTTTGAAGAAAAGAGATATCGGTATCGGAGAAGAAAAATCCTTCTTGACAAAAATACTCTATTATGATACAATGAAAGTTAAGGCTTCAAATCGAGAATTCGCAAAGGAGGCGGCATGTCCAAACAGAAGTTCACTTTTATGCTCACCGGTATGATCACGACGATGCTCGTTCTGGCCGGAACAGCGCCGGCCGCGCAACGCTGCGTGGTGGCCGAGATGTTCACCAGCACCGGCTGCACGGCCTGCCCGACGGCGATCGCGGCCATGGACAGCGTGGTCAAATACGATTTCACACCAGATGAGTTGGCTGTGATTCGCTGCGGGCTGGGTTATTTTTATACCACTTCCGGGTACGGCCGGTTCGTGTGGTATGGCGGACAGTACACGCCCACCTTCGAAGGGGATGGGATCGATGAGATCATCGGCAACCAGGGTGGCATCGCTGCCTGCTGGGCGGCCTATAAAGGTTCCATATCGGCTCGGCTCCCGGTATCCACTCCCCTGGAGATGAGCCTGGAGGTGAACTACGGCGCTCATGGCGATAGCGGCACGGTACGCGTCGAGATCGTGGCCACCGATACCATTCCTTACACCAGCCTGCGGGTGCGCACCTGCATCGTCGAGGACGGTCTGAGCTATGGCGGCAAGGCTTACAACCAGATGCTGCGGGGATACTTCTGTCCCACCGCCCCGTCGCATGCCGGTACCCCCATCAGCATCTCCGAGGGCGACACGGTCATCCACACTGACGAGTTCGTCATGGATCCCTCCTGGGTGCCGGAGAACTGCCGCATCGTGGCCTTCGTGCAGAACGGCGTCGGCGTTCCGCCGCCGGAGATCGAGCGGGAGATGATCCAGGCCATTCAGGAGCCGCTCGTGAAACAGCCCCCGGCCGGAGTGGCAGGACTCACCGCCACCCTGATGGCCGATGACCTGCTGCTCGAGTGGGAACCGGTGACGACCGATACCGAGGGCGCGCCCATGACCATTGACCACTATCAGATCTATCGCGACACCCTGGGATTTTTCGGGCCCGGATCCGATCCCTTCCTGACCACCGCCGACACCTTCTGTGTGGACACCACCGGCGTGGTGGGAGACCCGGACGTGCATTATTATTACGCCGTCACGGCCGTGGCCGGTGCGGATGAATCGGATGTCTCCGGAGAGGCGGGCGAGTTCGACAGATATCTGGACCGGGGTTATAACCTGGTCTCCTGGCCGGTGGAGGTCCACAGCGATGATATCCAGGCCGTTTTCGCCGACTCGGGCGGCGGCGGCTGCCAGCTGACAGGAGGCTTTCCGGCCGTCAACTCCGACCAGGTCAAGTACTATGATGCCGCCACCGGCCTCTGGTATACCGCCTGGTACAAGGTCGGCGGGCCCGGACCCGGTAATCTGTGGACGGGCGATCTGGCCGCGGTGGAGGTCGACCAGAGCTACTGGATCGTCATTCCGATTGTCCATACCCCCGTGACCCTGACCATGACCGGAGAAGCCAATCCGGGTGCACGCACCATCCCCGTTCAGCCGGGCCTGTCCCATAACTATGTGGGGACCTGCTGGACGGTCGATCGCCCTCTGGACGGCACCACCGGTGACGACTGTCATCTTCTGGGCAGCGGTTTAATGGGCGGCTATCCGGCCACCTCCTCGGATAAGATCCGTTACTACGACGGAGTCACCTGGTATCTGGCCTGGTACAAGGTGGGCGGTCCGGGAGACGATGGCTGGCAGGGCGACATGAGCTCGCTGGAGCCGGGCAACGGCTACATCCTGGAGGTGCTGGCCGGCAACGCCTTCACCGGTGACCAGTGGAACTACATCGATCCGCCGGCCAAGGGCTCTAAAAGCATAACCTCGGATCGGAACCCATCCGCATGGACCGGGGAACGCTCCCGGAATATTCCCCGGATGCTGAGCCCGAGCACGAACAGAAGCCTGAAATCCCGGGAGCCATAACGGCCGGCCCGGCCGACGGTCACAACGATCCGAGGCCGTCTGTATGTTTCTGCCACGGACCTCCGGAGCTTTTCGCTTGCGCTTCGGAGGTCCGTTTTGTTATATTCATCAATGATTTCCGTCTCCCGGCATCGACGCCACAGGGGAGGTTCAGATGTTACCAAGTTGCGGCCGTCGGTCGACAGGTCTCATTCTGGGGATGGTCTGCGGACTCGCATCGATCATTCTATGGAACGGCTGCGGCCAGAAGGATCCCACCGGGCCCCTCACCGGGATGATTTACGTGGCCAGCGATTCCACCGGCGCGGCCATCTACCTGGACGGTGATGACAGCGGGCAGGTGACGCCGGACACGTTGAAGCAGGTTCCCAACGGGACCCACGTGGTCACCGTGCGGCTGGCCGGCTTTGTCAGTCTGCCGGAGTCGGTCACCGTGGAGGTCAGCGGCGATGGACTGTCGCAGGTCTCATTCGTCATGATGCCCCTGGCCGGCAGCAGCAAACTGGTCCTGCTGGAGCATTTCACCAGCGTCAACTGCGGCCCCTGCCCGGAGGCCAACGAGATCATCAACGCCATCCTGGCATCCCTGGGACCGGAGCAGGCGCTGGGCATCGAGTACCATCCCTGGCCGGCCGATCCGTTTTACAATGCCGCCTCCATCGAGAATATCACCCGCTCAAATTTCTACGCCGTCTCCTCCGTGCCGCGGATGTTCGTGGACGGCATCACCAGCCCCCAGCCCACCGATTCGGCCGCCATCGCCGCCGCCATCGAGAGCCGCCTGGCCGCCGAGGCCCCGGTGGCGGTCACCGTGACCGATACGGTCGTGGGCCGGAGCTGGGCCGGCACCGCAAAGCTGGTCGGGCTGAGCAATATCGCCGCCGCCGACCTGCGGGGCTATTTCGTGATCCTGGAGCGGGAGGTCAACTACGCGGTGGCGCCGGGCACCAACGGGGAGAAGGATTTCTATTATGTCATGCGCGACATTCTTCCCGATGCCAGCGGGGAGTTCTTGAACATCGGCACCGGCAGCGTCATCACCGCCCTGGAGGAGGCCGATCTGCACCCCGAGGTGGACCCTGATGAGGTTTATGCCATCTACTTCGTACAGGATTATGTCAGCAAGGAGATCTACCAGGCCGGGACCTCCCTGCCGGGATTGCCCTCCCGCTGATGCCCGAAAAGGCGGGGAGCCGAAAAGCTAAAGGCCGAAGAAACTGAGAGCCGAAAAGAGTGATCCGATGAAGAACAGAATATTCATCAGCCTGATGGTCTTGTCGCTTATCCCGATCCTGACAGCCCTCGCCGGGGCTCAGGACTATGCCTTTACCTATACCTGCGATGATCAGGGCGACATCATCTATCCCGACAGCCTGGGCCTGTTCTATACCTACCTGACCAACACCGGGGCGGTGGCCGACACCTACTGGGTGGTCATCGACAAGGCCCTGCCGGTGCCCTGGCAGGCCATGGCCTGCCTGCCCTGGGGCTGCTTCTTCGACCGGGCGCCGGTACCCCTGGAGCCTGATTCCTCGGTGGAGATCTCGGTGGACATCATGCCCCTGGGATTTGCCGGCGCCGGCACGGTGACCATGCGGGTCTTCTCCCGGGGCGACACCACCATAACGGCCGCCCTGCCCCTGAACGCCATCACCAACTCCGGCGTGGACGTCCTCATCGTGGATGACGACGGCTCCGAGGATTACGAGCGGTACTACCAGGCCGCCCTGGACGGCGCCGGAACATCACATGGCACCCTGGATAACGCCACCACCGTGATCGACGCCGACCGGATGACGCCTTTCTCGGCCGTGGTCTGGTTCACCGGTCAGGCCACCCCGGTGCTGACTGCCGACGATCGCGAGGCCATCTCCGCGTATCTCGACGGGGGCGGGAGATTGTTCATCTCCGGCCAGGATATCGCTTATGCGCTGGGCAATTCAGCCAGCGGGGAGTCGGACTCGAGCTCGGTGGAGTGGTTCCGGAGGACCTTCTCGGCAGCCTACGGGGCAGAATACGGCGGCGACCTGGGTCTGAACGGGCTCTCAGGCAACAGCATCTCCGACGGCCTGACGTTGAACATCTCCGGCGGCGACGGGGCCGGCAATCAGATCTCACCCGATATCGTCGATCCCCTCTGCGGGGCGACCTTCTTCGCCTACCGGGTCTTTTGCTACTCCGGTCTTCCCGGCGCAGTGGGCATGGCTGCTTTCACCGTCAGCTCCGGCCTGTACCGGGTCGTCTTTTTCGCCTTCGGCTTCGAGGCCATCGACAACGCCGCCGACCGGGCCCTGCTGATGGAGCGCATCATGGACTACTTCGAGGGGCCGACTTCTGCGGAGGGCGAGGCTGCTGCCAGCTCGCTGCCGAAAGACTTCTCTCTGTCTCCCAACTATCCCAATCCCTTCAACGCCGCCACGACCTTCGCTCTTTACGTGCCCGGAGACGATC
>CAZOYL010000151.1:0-6241 GCA_964584035.1 uncultured Gemmatimonadota bacterium
CTTCGTCAACTGGGCCGGCCACGGCTCGCCGACCTCCAGCCATGTTCTCTACAGCAAGGGCTCGGCCTTCGTCACCAACAGCACCTGCCCCTACCTCAACGACGATTATCCGGCCATCATCTTCGCCGATGCCTGCAGCAACTCCGACACCGACAACCTCAATATCGGCCAGGCCATGATGCAGCAGGGCGGGGTGGGCTTTTTGGGCGCCACCAAGGTGGCCTATGGAAGTGCCGGCTGGACCAGTCCCGCCAGCGGGTCCACCCAATCCCTGGATTATTTCTTCACCACCGGGGTGACCTCCGGGGATAAGACCCAGGGGCAAAGCCATCAGAGCGCTCTGAGGACGATGTACACCGATGGATTATGGTATAACGACCGGTACGAAACCTTTGAGTGGGGTGCTCTGTGGGGCAATCCGGATCTGGACATGAACGCTCATCCGTCGTTGAGTTTTCTCTTTCCCGGCGGATTGCCCGAACAACTCGATCCGGGCATTTCTGATACCATCACGGTGCAGATCGAGGAGCACTACGACACCTGCATTCCCGGATCGGGCCTGCTGCATTATCGCTATGATGGGGGTACGTATCTGACTTCGCCGCTGTCGCCTCTGGGCGGCGATCTCTACCAGGCCGTCCTGCCCCCGGCGGCCTGCTCCGAGGCTCCGGAGTATTATTTCAGCGTGGAGGGGAGCGCCAGCGGGCTCCTCACCAGCCCCGGCGATGCGCCGGTCAGCGTATACTCGGTTCCCGTAGGTGATCTTGTCATCGTCTATGCCAACGATTTCGAGGACTCCTCCGACTGGATCCAGGACCCCACCCATACTGCCACCGCCGGAGCTTTCGAGCGGATCGATCCCAATGGCACCTCCTGTCAGCCGGAAGACGATGCCACCCCCGATCCCGGCATCTATGCCTGGATCACCGGCCAGAATATCAATGGCGGCATCGACGATGTGGACCAGGGCATCTCGTCGACCCGTTCTCCGGCTCTCGATCTGACGGAAGGCTCCAAGGTGTTTCTGTCGATGATGTACTTCCACGGCCAGAGGGATCAGGGGGACGATCCCGAGGGGGACTATTTCCGCATCGACGTGTCCAATGACGGCGGGGCCACCTTTCCGGTCAATCTGGTCCATATCGGCGATGTGACCACCTATCCGCTGTGGCGATCCCTGGAGGTGGAGCTGGGGGAGCACATCGCTCTGACCGATCAGATGGTTATCCGGGTGCAGGCCTCGGAGGGCCCGCTTCGAGGCGATTGGGTCGAGGGCGGCATCGACGATGTGGTCATTTCCTACTTAGTCTGCTCCGGGGGAGCGCCGGAGGCGATCGATGACCTGACCGCCTCTCTGATGGAGGGCGATATCGTCCTGCAGTGGACCGAGCCGGTCAGCGAGGGCGGGGTGGACCGCTACGTGATCTTCCGCAGCAGCGACCCGGCTGTGGAGGGGGACTCACTGAACGGCACCGGCGGCAACAGTTACACTGATCCCGGCGTCGCAGGCGATGCCAGCGTGAACTATATTTACACAGTCAGGGCGGTGGGCGCCGGAGGTCTGAGATCGGAAGCGTCCAATCGGGTGGGGGAATTCGACCGCGAATTAATCACCCAGGGAGAATAACTTCGATGAACCGAAAAGCGGAGCTGTATCCGATCTTTATCTGCGTCCTGATTCTGGCTTCCTGCGCCTGGTCCCTGGCCGATCCGCCGGCCAGCTACGATCTTCGAGACGTGGGCGGGGAGAATTACGTCACCAGCGTCAAGGATCAGGAGGGCGGCACCTGCTGGACCCACGGCGTCATGTCCGCCATGGAGGGTAATCTGCTGATGACGGGCGTCTGGGACGCGGCCGGCGAGCCCGGCGAGCCCAATCTGGCCGAGTCTCATCTGGACTGGTGGAATGGATTCAACCAGCACAACAACGACGATCTCGATCCGCCCACCGGCAGCGGCCTGGTGGTCCACAACGGCGGCGACTACCGGGTCACGCTGGCCTATCTGTCGCGGGGAGAGGGGGCCGTGCGGGACATCGACGGCCAGTCTTACGGCGTAGCCCCGTCCCGCTGGGAGCCGGGCTACCATGAGTACTATCCCCGGGATGTCGAGTGGTATGTGGCCCAGACCGATCTGAGCAACATCGACCTGATCAAGGAGCAGATCATCGAGCACGGCGTCATGGGCACCTGCATGTGTTACGATTACCAGTTTATCTCCGGGCTAAACCATTATCAGCCCGACAGCAGCCCGCTGGATCCTAACCACGCCATCGCCATCGTCGGCTGGAACGACAGCCACGTCACCCAGGCACCCCAGGGGCCCGGGGCCTGGCTGTGCAAGAACAGCTGGGGTCCGGCCTGGGGGGACAGCGGCTATTTCTGGATCTCTTACTATGATAAACATTCCTGCCAGCAGCCCGAGATGGGGGCGGTCTCCTTTCAGAACGTGGAGCCCATGACATACAGCCGGGTGTACTATCACGATTATCATGGCTGGCGGGACACCAAAACGGATGCCGACGAGGTCTTCAACGCCTTTGAGGCTCAGGATGACGAGCTGCTGACCGCGGTCAGCTTTTTCACCGCCGTCGATAGCGTCACTTATGCGATCGCGGTCTATGACAATTTTTCCGGCGGCTCGCTGCAGAACGAGCTGGCGGCCAGGGCCGGCTTCATTCAATATACCGGTTTTCATACCGTCGACCTGGACTCGGTCGTAGCCCTGACCCAGGGCGATGATTTCTATCTCTACCTGCAGCTCTCCTCGGGCGGGCAGCCCTACGACCGGACCTCGGACGTACCCGTGCTGCTGGGGGCCTCCTATCGGACGATCGTGGCATCGGCCTCGGAGAGAGGCCAGAGCTATTACTGGAGCGGCTCGCAGTGGTCGGACCTGTACGATGCCGACAGCACGGCCAACTTCTGTATCAAGGGCCTCGTCTCACCGGCCCTGCGCTTCGAGTTTCCCGACGGCCTGCCCTTCAACCTGAACCCCAGCGATGAGACCGATATCACCGTACGGATACGGGGGGAGGCCGACAGCCTGGTTCTAGGAACCGGAGCGGTCCATTACCGCTACGACGGCGGTGCCTTTCTGACCGTGTCGCTCTCTTCCCTGGGCGGCGATCTTTACCGGGCCACCCTGCCGGCCCCGCCCTGCGATCAGGATCCGGAATACTACTTCAGCGCCCAGGGCGCGCTGGGCGACACAATCTTCAGCCCGGCCGATGCCCCTGCCACGGTCTATACCGCCGTGGTGGGCACCCTCACCGGGGTCTTCGCCGACGACTTCGAGACCGACCAGGGCTGGACGGTGGAGAATGATCCCAGCGCGATCTACGGCGCCTGGGAGCGGGGCCTTCCCGCAGGCGGCGGCAACCGGGGCGATCCGGCCAGCGATTGGGACGGCTCCGGACAATGCTATCTGACCGAGAACGTCTACGGAAACTCGGATGTGGATGGCGGCATCACCTGGCTGATCTCTCCAGCCATGGATCTGAGCGGCGGAGATGATGCCCTGGTTCACTATGCCCTGTGGTATACCAACAACTTTGGAGCCGACCCCGATAACGATCTGTTCATCGTGTATCTTTCCCCGGACAACGGGTCCAGCTGGACGGCCGTCGACACGATGGGGCCGGCCACATCGCCGGGCTGGGGGGAATATACCATCCTGGTGGGAGATTTCCTGACCCCCACCGACAGCATGCGGATCCGCTTCGAGGCCTCGGATCTGGGCAGCGGCTCGGTGGTGGAGGCCGGCATCGACGATGTCTGGGCGGCCACCGTATGGTGCCGGAGCCTGCCCGAGGCTGTCGACGACCTGACCGCTGCTCCAGCCGGTCACGGGGGCGATTCCGATAGTCTCGACATCCGCCTGGTCTGGACGGCGCCGGCCAGCGAGGCAGGAATTGATCATTATGTTGTCTGTCGGTCCGCAGATCCTGCCGGGCCGCTGGACTCCCTGTCGGCCACGGCCGATACCACCTACCTGGATATCGGCGCCGCCGGCAGCCAGGGGAGCAATTACTACTACATGGTGAAAGCGGTGGATGCTCTGGGGAGGCAGTCGGAGGCTTCCAATATGGTGGGTGAGTTCGACGTGGAGGTGCTCAACGCGCTGCCGGAATGATGCCAGATAACTTTCTAAACCCGATTGAATTGTTTCAGGGGCGCGGACTACCGCGCCCTTTTTTTATGCTCCTCCGGAGACCCTGGGTGGGATTTTATTGCCGTATCTGGAGAGATCGAACGCTGTGAGATGAAGTCTGAAAACTTATAAGACCATAAAACAACAATGATTATTATGTATAACTATATTAAATCAATAGGTCTTATAAGAAAATTACGCTTGACAAAAAGACAACCATGTGATAACATGGTAATAGGTATGAAACTCTGCAAGTTCTATCAACTACTGTGAACCGCTGAGGAGGCGATGAAGATGCATTGGGAGAGAAGTTGTTTGTTCTTCTTCTTGTTACCATGCGTGCTGTTTCATAGCAACGTCTGGTCAGGCGAGGAGGATCTGATCTGGAGCACGTTGTTAGGAGGTGATTCATGGGATTATGCGATGAGTATCGCCCGGGATGATTCCATGAACGCCTTCGTCTCCGGATGGACATACTCTCTCGACTTCCCCACCACATCCGGGGTTGTCGAGTCAACCTCCAGCGGGCTCGACGCCTTTGTGGCCAAGTTTGATAAAACAGGCAGTTCGCTGCACTTTTCTACGTATTTAGGAGGAGCGTATCAATGTTATGATATGGTTTCTGATGGCAATGGGGATGTGTACCTGATCGGATATACCTCAGCACCGAGTTTCCCGACAACGCCCGGGGCTTTTGATACCACTCATAATGGGGGAATGGATGCGTTTGTGACCAAACTGAAGTCCACGGGAGAGATTCTATTATACAGCACATTTCTGGGCGGCAGCGATAATGATTATGGTTATGGGATAGCCCTTGGCGATACAGGAAATGCTTATGTGACAGGGAAAACGCGATCCAGCGATTTTGTGACCACGACAGGGGCTTTTGACCCCACACACAACGGTGCTGATGATATCTTTGTGGCTCAATTAAACCAGAATGGTAGTGATCTCGTGTATTCTACATTCTTGGGCGGAACGGATATAGACCAGGGAAGTGCGATAAGCGTAGATAACTCAGGTTATGCTTACCTTACGGGAGAGACAAGGTCATCGGATCTGCCGACCACGGCTGGAGCATTTATGGAGGGCTATAATGACAATGTGGACGCATTCGTTGCGAAAATGACTCCCGCGGGCAATGGTGCGGCATACGTTACCTATTTGGGCGGTGGAGAATATGACTATGGAATTGATATTGCTGTGGATGGTTCCGGTCATGCTTATGTTTACGGAAATGTCTCATCGGTGGATTTTCCGGTTACTTCCGGTGCTTTCGATGAGACCCACAACGATCTCTATGATGTCTTCATCTCAAAGCTCGATCCTTCGGGAAGTGGTTTGGTTTGGAGCACTTTCTTGGGGGGCTCATCCTCCGAATACAGCTATGGTATGGCCATAGATCAATTCGATAATGTGTATCTGACCGGTGGTGCCTTATCGACGGATTTTCCTACAACAGATGATGCTTATGATACCACACATGGTGGCGATAAAGATGGTTTTGTGACCAGGATGAATTCGACCGGCACGGTACTTGACTATTCCACTTTCCTGGGTGGCCTTTATAGCGATTATTGCACAGATATCATCCTGTTTTCTCATGGTCAAGCGTATATTTCAGGATATACTTGGTCTACAGACTTTCCAGTGACCCCGGGGGCCTACGATGACTCACATAATGGGGAGGCCGATGTTTTTACGGCCAAGCTGCGCTTTAGCTGGACAGGCGACATCGCCGGCACGGTCAGCGGGGCCAAGGGTCCGGTTCAGGGAGCCATCGTCGCAGCCATCGGCGACACCGCAGCCACTGATACAACCGATGCCGCCGGATCCTACACCATAGAGGATCTGCCTGCTGGCCAATATGATGTGACCGCAACAGCTACCGGTTTTTTCTCTCAAACGGAAGAGGATGCCACTGTTCAGATCGATAGCACTACAACGGTTGACTTTGCCCTGGTGCCCTACGGCGCTGATCTGGTTTGGAGCACCTTTCTGGGCGGCAGCGACGATGAAGGCGCCGCCGACATAGCGATGGACAGCTTTGGAAACATCCATATGACAGGCACCACCTGGTCGACCG
>CAZOYL010000152.1:0-6237 GCA_964584035.1 uncultured Gemmatimonadota bacterium
CACCTCCGGCTTGGCGGGGCGATAGGTCTCCTTGAGGGCGTCCTCCAGCTCCGGGCGCACGTCGTGCTCGCGGCTGTAGCCGATGCCCTCGGCGGGGACGACGGCGCGATGCAGCGTGCCGTCGGCCAGGCTCTCCACGGCCTGAACGATATTCCCGGCCTCATTATGAGCCGGCAGAACGGCCGAGATGCTTGCTCCCATCGTCTCACGGCCCGCCGGGGAGTGGGGATCTTTAGCGACCACATGGCTCGACGGCATCAAGTTCACCTCTTTCATGGCCGGCAGGAGAGCCGACCGTTCCGGTCCGGCCCGGAACGATCTCCTCGATGACGCTCCCGTCCATGTCCGGGGGCACCGGCAGCTCGAAGAAACGGAGTATGGTCGGGGCCAGATCCATGATACTGAGCCGATCGAGACTTCGCTTTTCGATTGGGCCGTTCCCGGCGAACAGGAAGATGCCCTGCCGCCGGTGGCTGCCGTTCATGCTGCCGCCCTTGGCGCCGAGACGCTCAGCGGGTCTCAACCGCCGGATGACCCGGCCATCCCCCCGGTCCCCGCTGGGCAGGCAGGTGTAAGAGTAGCCGCGATCCAGGTTCAGCTCCAGGACGATATCGGGGGCCTCCTGCAGGCAGGGTCCGTGATACAGCTCCTCGCGCCGGTGAGCCCGGGTGACCACCTTTTGTCCCGTCTCCGGATCGGTCAGGCCATCCAGGTTCTCTATGAGGTCTTCCCGGAGCTGCTCGTACTCCCGGCCGGGAGCGACCGTCCCCTGGGGATATCGCCCGCGGAGATTGATCCACAGGCCCGGCAGGGTGTTCATCTCGGTCGAGAAGGCCCGGGTTCGGGACCAGTCGACGGCTCCCAGGCGGGTCTCCGTCAGCAGGGCATTGGCCAGTCCGGCGCCGTGACGGAACAGGCCTTCCTGAACCTTCAGGGGGAGCAGTTTCAGTCCCGCCGAGCGAAGTGCCGAGGCGCCTTTGGTCTTCCAACCGCGCCCTCCCCGAAAGAACAGGTATCCCTCGCGCTGCAGCCAGCGATTGAGGTGGATGACCTTTTCCCCGGCGCCGCCGAAACCGTGATCGGACAGGACCATGACCGAGGTCTTCGGGTGGCTCCGGGCGGTCAGCTCTCCGATGGCGGCATCCAGCCTCTGGTACACCGAGCGAATGGCGTGTGACACATCCTCCCGACCTGAGGGGTGATATCGCGGAGACCGGGGATCGTGAAAGGCCCAGAAATGATGGCCGACGGTGTCCGATTCTCCGAACAGCACCATGAACAGATCCCAGGATTCCTTCTCCAGCAGATAGTCGGCGATGGCGATCTTGCGCTCCAGCGTTTCCCGGATATGATCCAGCGCTCGGGCGTGCCACCGGCCGTTCACTCGAAACTGGCCCAGATCGGTGATCCGGTAGGGGCCGGTCCGTTCCGCAAGCTCCGCGGAGAGGGAACGGGGATAGATGAACGAAGGATCCGTGCCGGTGCTGACGGGGGAATCGAATCCGCTGATCATGAAGCCGTTGACGGCCTCGGGGGGATAGGTGGTGGGCAATCCCATGATCCCCACCCGGAATCCGCGGTCACTGAGCAACCTCCAGATGGTGGGGCCTTTGCGGGAACGGGCACCGGAGAATTCCAGCCGATAACTTCCCGGTCGCAGCCGGACGAAATCATAGACGCCGTGTTTCCCCGGGTTCTTTCCGGTCATGAACGATGACCAGGCTGGAAAGGTGGCCGGGGGGAAGGTCGATTGCAAAGGTCCGCGCAGGCCCCTTTCGATCAGTGCGGCTATGTGGGGCAGCCGACCCTGCGCGATCCAGGGATCGATGAGGTCGAAAGTGGCCCCGTCCAGGCCGATGATCAGCAGTCTTCCAGCGCCCGGCATGATGGCCCATCACCGCCTATTCGACATAGCCCAGCGACCTCAGCCGCTCCAGCGTGGCCTCGTCGATCTCCCGTTCCTGCCGGGGAACGGCCTCGCCGCGGGCCAGGGACATGCGTTCCTCCAGCCGGGCGGCCATGAGCTCCACCAGATCACCGCGCTGGTCTGCCAGGTTGTCCATCTCGCCGGGATCCCCGGCCAGGTGGAACAGGGATACCGGCGGAAGGCCGCGGGGATTGTTCCGGTTGGCCTGCATCAGCTTCCATGTCGCGGTGCGCAGTGAATGGACGATGTTGCCCTCGTGGTCCTCCTCGGAGAAGACATCCTCTGCTCCGGCCCATTCCTCGCCCATGGTTCCCAGGAAACGCCGGCCCTGCATGGTGGCCTGAGGCGGGATGCCCGACAGGTTGAGGATGGTGGGGGTGATGTCGAGTGTTCGGACCGTTCGCCGGTCGGTGCTGCCGGCGGCCTCTCCTCCCGGCAGTTTGACCAGCAGGGGCACGTGGATCTGCTCATCATACAGCGTGGTGCCATGCCACCAGCCGCCGTGTTCGTAAAATTCCTGGCCGTGATCGGCCGTCAGGACGATCAGGGTCTCCTGGTACAGCCCGGCCTCCTTGAGCCAGGCGCACAGCTGTCCCACGGCCTGGTCCACGTAGCGCAGCTCGCCGTCATAGATCTGGCTGAGCCGGCCGGCCAGGGCGGGATCCGGACTGGGATTGCTCACCCGGGCATATCCTTCGCCGTTGTATGGATGGACGAAATAGGGGTCATGGGTCTCCATGTAGTGGATGAAGATGAAGAAACGCCCCCGGCGCAGACGCTCCAGCCAGGAGATGACGTTCTTGTTGACCACCTGGGCATCCTGGTAGTAGTGCTGGACGGACTTCTTTTTGGAGAAAAACCGCTCCCGCATCAGACGCAGCTGGTTGTATCCGGTCAGCTGGAAACCGGACTCGGGCGAGAAGAAAAAGTAGTCGGGGCGGAGGTAGATATATTGGTCGAATCCCTGTCCGAAGTTGAACATCGGGGTGACATTGGCATTGTTGGCGAATCCCAGGCAGAAATACCCCTCTTCGCCGAGCACCTCGGCGATCGAGACCACCGGATCGGGCAGCATGTCCGGCTTATAGATGGCCTGATGGGATGACGGGTACAGTGAGGTCAGCAGGGTGGCGGTGGATGGTTTGGTCCAGGAGGCCTGGGAGATGCAGGTCTCGAAGCGGATCGCGTCGGCCGCCAGAGCGTCGATGTGCGGGCTGGTCTCGGGACCATAGCCGTAACAGTTGAGCCGGTCGGCCCGGAGCGCATCGATCATGATCAGCACCGTGTTGGGCTTATCCTGCAGCAGCGGCGCGATCGTCTCGGGGACGGCGGGCCGGGGAGGGCGGGTGGCCATCCAGCGGCCTCCGGCCACCAGGCCGGTGACGGCCAGCAGGATCAGGAAGGCCGAGACGGTGCCGCCGAAGCCGGTCAGCCGCCGCCAGGGGGGCCGTTTCAGCAGGTGATGCAACAGGGAACGCAGCAGGAGAAAGAGAGCCAGGAAAAAGAGCAGCATCAGCAGCTGCAGGGGCATCGCCAGGGGTCGCTCCATGAGGATGTCGCGGATGATGCGGAAACGGGCTATCACCAGGGCTATCAGGCAGAAGATGCCCGACCAGTAGACGGCATAGCAGCGGGCCGGCGTCGGCCGGCCGCCCAGCAGGGCGCTGAGGATGCCCCAGCCCAATCCCAGTCCGGCGCCTACGGCTGCATAGATGGGGGCATACAGAATGGGGGCGTAGAACAGGACCCACCATTCCGGCAGCTGCGATTGGGTGATCACGATGACGGCGGCCTCCAGCACGCCCAGGGCGGCGCCGGCCATCAGGCCGGCCAGCAGGCCGCTCTTGAAATGGACGGCCAGTCTGCTCCAGCGGCTCAGTTCCTCTCCGGCCGTCGAGACGGCGGCCGGGGTCG
This sequence comes from uncultured Gemmatimonadota bacterium, assembly GCA_964584035.1. Classification (GTDB taxonomy): domain Bacteria; phylum SM23-81; class SM23-81; order SM23-81; family SM23-81; genus CAZOYL01. The sequence continues at coordinate 3,842 of CAZOYL010000152.1, forward strand.
AGCCGGGCAGCGGGGCGGCCTCTTTCAGATGGAGGAACTTGGGCCGGTAGCCTCCCTTTCGGGCCCACAGGAAAAAGGCGCCGCTCAGAGTCATGGCCTCGGCGGCCCAGAAACCCAGGGCGGCCGAGAGAATGGCCTGGGAATGACCCAGATGGCTGCCCAGAACCAGGGCCTGGACGATTTCCCGGGCTCCCTCTCCGGCCATGGTGGGAGAGATCAGGGTGGCGAAGATCTGTATCGAGGAGCCGAAGGTCACCATCCAGAAGGAGGCGCCCGCCACCCCTACGGCCAGAGCCGTGAAGAAGTACATGGCGGCGGTGGTGAAGTGCCCGAAGAAGGCGAAAAAGGCACAGGTGAGCAATAGACCCTTCTTGTGCTTATAGGCGGCGGCGGAGTGGTTGACCCGCTCGATGTACCCGCGGATCTTCCCCTTGGCCGGGAAGGGAAACAGGCCGATGAAGAACTGGATGATGCCGGGATAGAACAGGGCCAAAAAGAAGGCCAGGATGATGGCTGTCGCCACCGGCACCGTGATGGCCACGGTGATGCCGGCGTAATCGCCCAGCAGCCGGTATCCGAAGGGCAGGGCCACCAGAAAGGTCAGGAAGATGCCGACGAAGCCCAGCACCTTGTCGATCACCAGGGCGGCGGCGCTCTCGATACCGCGCTTGCTGTAGTGCGTGGCGTCCCATAGTCGATAACCGTCCAGGCCGATGGTGGAGGGCATGAAGGTCCCCAGGAAGCGGCCGATCAGGAAAGTGCCCACGATATGCCCGAAGGGAAACCGCATTCCCTGGCCGACCAGCAGCAGGTGCCAGCGGTACATATTACCGAACACGCCCATGAATTTCACGCAGGTGGCCATGATCGCGAACAGCAGAAAGGTGCCCAGCACGATCTTGGGCAAATAGGCCCGGATGGCGGAGATGGTGCTGATATGAACCAGCCCGACGGTTCCCTCGCGGCCGTCCGGGAGCCGGACGGAGGCCGTCTGCTGGATGCCGGAGGTGTTCACCAGGGGCAGCACTTTCCCGGCCAGCAGGGTGAGCTTTTCTTTCATGCTGGGGGTGAGACGGACCTTCCCGCCGGAATCCAGCCGGATATGCGGTCCGACCTCCAGCGTGCCGCGCCGGCCGTCGGTCGTCAACAGGGGCTGGCCGGCCGTGACCGCGATCCGGGCGCCGTCTCGAAGATGGACCCTGATCTCATCCTTGACGGCGATCTGATGGGTGAACAGCAGGTAAAACGCCCCGATGGTGATGACGCCTTTGACGATGCTGGAGATGATGCTCCGTCGTCGCGGCGGCAAATTTTTCCAGCGGCCTTTCAGACGTGCCAGTGCGTGAGCGGATGGTGGGGCCATGGTCCTTCCTTTCCCCCCGACGGGCCGTCACTCGATATATCCCAACGACCGGAGTCGATTCTTGATCTTCTCGGTCTCTTCCTCAGAGTAGGTTTTCTCTTCCTCGGCTTCTTTGTATTCCACCGCTTTGCTGTATTCTATGGGTCGGTTTTTGACGATCCCTTCCCGGAACACCTCCTGGCGTACGGCGCCGTCCATATCGTCCGGGACCGGCAGACCCATGGTGTACAGGATGGTGGGGGCGATGTCGGCGATGCTGGCGCCCTCGATGGCCAGGCCCTGACGGATCATGCTGCCTTGGGCCAGGAAGATGCCGTTGGAGCGGTGAAAGCCGACCGGCAGGTCCTCGGCGGAGCGGATGATCTTGTGATCGCCGAACAGCTGGCGGCCCAGGTAGGCGTATTCCCTGGCCACGAAGATCAGGTCCGGAGCGTACCGGGCCTGCGGCCCGTGATAGATCTCTTCCCGGAACCAGATCCGGTCGATGACGGCTTCGCCGGACCAGGGATCGCGCAGGGCCAGGAGCTTTTCCCTGATCTCCGAGCGCAACCGGTCGTACTCGGCTCCCGGCTCCACCACCCCGAATCCGTTTCGTTTGATGTTGATGAATACGCCCTGGGTGGGAATGCTGGCGAAAAAGGCCCTGGTTCTTGACCAGTCCACGGCGGCTTCCACATCCGACTTGAAGCTGGAGCGGGTGGCCCGGACCCGTCCGCGGATCTTTCTCTGGAGAGCCTCGGGAAGCAGTTTTTTGGTCAGGGGATGCTCGCCCACGTTCATGATGGAGGTAAACAGAGATTTGTGAAGCGACTGGCCGCGCTTGAGCTTCAACAGGCCCAATCGGGCCAGGTAGGTATTCACGTTGATCCAGGCCCGGGTGGAGCCGAAACCATGGTCGGACATGATGAACAGCTGGGTGTCGTCGTCCAGCTCCTTTTCCAGTTGCCCCAGCATCTGGTCGAAGGTCTGAAAGCAGCGGTGGATTTTATCGCGGAGCTGGCCGGCCCTTTTGGAGCGGTACAGCCGGGTCTGG
>CAZOYL010000153.1:0-6197 GCA_964584035.1 uncultured Gemmatimonadota bacterium
GAAAGCCGGTCATCTGATAATCAGGAGAACCTCAGAGCTTATCTGCTCTTCTTCTCCTCGGTGCGGTCCTCACGGCTCAGGCTCTTGTTGGTGCTGGGAGCATTGGCCCGGTGGACCTTGGACGAGACCTCTCTGGTGATGGTCCGGGTCTCTTTGCCCAGATCGATCTTGGCGCCCTTGGCCGGAGCGGTGAAGTTCCAGGTGTTGGCGGTGAAGGCATGGCCGGTGACCAGGTCAACCACATAGCCATTGCCGGGCTCGAGGTACAGACCGGTGGGGCCGGCCGAACCCATGAACAGGTTCTGAGGGCCAGGTCCGCCGACCTTATACCACGCGGCATACCAGGAGGACCCGTCGAAGTAACGGACCTTGTCGGAGTTGGCTGCCGGGAACCCGCCGGTGAGACCGCTGCCCACCAGGTTGCAGAAGTCCTCGCCGGCCGCGCTGCCCAGAGGACGGCTGACGGCGAACAGGGTACCCACGTAGTTATTGGAAGGACCGGGCTGGATGGGAATGCTCCGGGCGGCCGTGTTCACCGAGCCGGTCATGGTCAGAGTGACCGCGGGATGAACGCCCTTGATGACGATCCAGTAGCCCTTGTCCGGGTCGATGGTGGTCAGATTACCGTACCACGTGTTCTGGGGGCCGGGACCGCCGACCTTATACCACGCGGTGTACCAGACACCCAGGGAGGCGTCGTAGTACTTCACCTGATCCGAATTGGCTGCCGGAAATCCACCGGCCAGCTGGCAGCCGGTGCCCATGGAATCGGCCATGACGGCCTGAATGGCTGTGTCGTCCACTTCAAGCGGCCAGGAGACCAGATTGTAACCGTCTCCGAATGCCAGAGCGGCCGCGAACAGGGTGACGAACAGGACCATAACAGAGATTTTCACCTTCATTTATTTCCTCCTCCTCGAATGGATTGTCTCACCTCTCGGTGTGTGGAAGCGAAGCTTCCGTTGGTGCGGAAAAACCCTTTCTTCGAAACCAACCTCACCTCCTTCGGAGTCAAAAAAGATAATCACCTCTGGAACCTTTTCTCTTTTCTGCCTTATCCCCTGGGGAGGCTTTCTTGAAAGCCTCCCCAGAGCTTCTAAGGTCATTATATCAAAGATGGGGATTTTTGTCAAGCAAAATTTTCAGGATCATCAACTTTTTTCAAAACCCCATCTTCGATGGGACTTAAGACTACTTGGCGTTGGACAGACCCTTGTCGAATTCACCGATGGCCTTGCTGGTCTTGTCGAACACGCCTCCGTCCTGGTGGCGGGTGTGGAACAGATAGTAGTAGTGCGTGCCGGTGTTGCCCACCACGCCGACATCGCTGTAGCTGGATGTGGCGGCGGCTGTGGAATCCAGGAACGGGAAGGTTGACTCGACATGGGTCGAGCGGTAGATGAGATAGTCCTTCGCCTGGCTGACATCGGCCCAGTCGAGGTACAGGTTGCCGGAGCTGTTCTTGGGCGGTCCGCTCAGCGACGGCAGGGCCTCGGGATCGATCGTCCGGAAACTGATCACCGCGGTGATCACCCAGTCGTAGTCGTAGGCTTCCCACGTGGTGGTGTCGGTATGCAGATAGCTGTGTCCCCAGTTCCGTCCCAGCGGGTCGTTCTCGGCGCTCTCGGTGCCCATGACGTAGTCGGCTGTGGTATCGGGGAACTCCACGCCCATCCAGAAATCGGAGCTCATATGCTGCAGGGCAGAGATGGTGTCCAGCTCGATCCGCCAGTTCTTCAGCGTGTCGCCGGTCGTGGTGGTGAACGGAATGCTGGCCAGCAGCGGCGCTTCATCGGGCGTGTTGCCGGAGCCCCACACCTTGAAGTTATAGGTCTCGCCGATGCCCTTGAGCTCGGGCAGGCCCAGACGCATGTCGAAGGGGTACAAGCTCTCATCCGGCGTGAAGTGCGTGGCGGCGATTTCGCCGGCGTCCATGGTCCGGATGTTGATGTAAGGATAGTTGTAGAATCCCTGATCGTGGTAGCGGACCTGGCCCTGGCCGGCGGGATAGTTGTAGAATCCCGGATAGTAGTTGGCCTTGGCAGTGTACTCGGTCTTCAGGGTGTCGTTGTAAGCGCTGGTGTCGCTGGCCCAGGTGGTGTAGACCTTGATGTCGTAGGACATCTCCTCGGTCAGGCTGAACTTGGCCACGGTGGGATCCAGCGGGGCCATGACCGTCTCCAGAGGCTCGACGTTCGGCGCATTGAGGAAGTCCAGAACCTGGGTGGGGCCGAACACGGCTACCCGAGCGGTGTCCAGGACGGCCATATAGACCTGATAGACACCGGAGCTGGCCACGTTGAAGCCGTAGTTGGTGATGGCCAGCGAGTCGATCACGATCTCCCGGTCGTTGGCGTTGGGGCCGGGGATCTTCAGGGCCGACACGCCGATGTCGTAGGGCGCGCCGATACGGCCGGAGAGGACCACATCGTCCACCTGCAGGCCGATCGTGCCGGTGGTATCCCAGCCGGCATCGCTGGAGAAGCCGATCTGCACCTGGAGGCTGTCCCAGGTGATGGTGCTGTCGGTCACCAGCGGGCTCATCAGGTGAATCCACTCGCTCCACTGGTCGCAGTTCCACCAAGCGGCGTCAGTCACACCGTCCAGGCTGTAGACGTAAGAGTGTCCGGTGGGGTGGGTCAGCACGCTGATCTGGCGCCACTGGCCGTCGTCCAGCTTGTACTGGTTGTAGGCGCTGCTGTGATCATTCTTGGTGACGCACTTGAGATACCAGTTGAGGTCCAGCTCGGCCATGTTGGCGTCAAGGTCATCATGGTACAGCACCGGCGAGCGGATGGCGTTGTCGCAGTTCTCCGGATAGGTGCCGGCGAAGGGATCCCGGCAGGCGGCGCAGTAGATGCCGCTATGTCCGCCGGAGGACAGGTACCACCAGTTGCCGGTGGGCACGCCGGGAACGCTGGTCGCCCAACCCGGATCGGCGGCCTCGAAATCCTCGGAGAAGAGGGTCGTGCCGGTCAGGGTCAGATCGGCCACCATGGCCGAATCCATGTCGTCCATGATCAGGACATCGTCGATGATGTAGCCGAACAGGGTGGAGTCATCCAGTGTGTCGAAACCCCAGTCGGAGCCACCGGCGAAAACGAGACGGACGGTGTCGCCGGCGAACGGCCGCAGGTCGTAGACCTTGGTGACAACGGTCTCGGTGCCGCCCTGGCCGGTGCCGTCGCAGGCGTAGCCGCCGACCCACTGGTCGTAGGGAGCCACGTAGGGGCCGAACTGCTCGCCCCAGCGCTCCCAGCAGCGCAGGATGTTCCACTCATTGGAAGGATCGGGCGGATGCTGATAGTAGGAGCTGTCGGCCGCCACCTTGTACGGGGCGATCTCGAAGTAGCCCTGGGCATCGCCGGAGACGTCGATGCGCACGTTGTAGCCGTCCCAGCCCTCGAACAAACCGAAGCCGTGAGTCTCCTCGCAGCGAACGTACTGCTTATAGATGAAGAAGGCGGAGTCCTCATCGGCGGCCAGAACGATCTCGGGAACGTAAACGAACTCGATTCTCTCGCTCAGATACCCGCCGATGTCGGGATCGCCCCACCACAGCGAATAGTTGCCGCTGATGGCGTTGAAGGTATCCCGGTGCCACAGGGTGTCTTCAGCCATGGCCAGGGTGTTGTCCACCGTGTCCCAGGCCGTTCCCTGGACCATGTCGTTCCAGCTGGGGCCTTCGGCGGTAAAATGCAGCAGCGTGTCGATCTGGAGCGCTTTGTGGGCCTTGGCCGAGGTCCAGGCGTGCCGGGCGGCGTCGAACTTATACAGCTCACCGCTGCGCACGGCCCAGTTCTCATCGTAACGAACGGCCTTGGCCAGATTGGCATCCCGCGCCGCAGAGGTCTGCGGCTGGTCGGCCCAAACCACTCCGCCAATGAGCATGACGCTCATGAAAACTATGATCAGGTTTCTCACCATTATCAAACCTCCCTACATGGATGATAAAACGAACGAATGGACAACTGAGAAAATAGGTCCTTCGCTCACCTCCCTTCAAAGGCATCGGGTTCTCATGTTACGGTTGGACACGGTCGTCGAAGTCGTCGATAAATATGTTCTAAACCTTAATTAAATATTTACTTGCACGATACCAGCGACCACCGGGTATAGACCTTCTCATCGAAGGTCTCATCCCATTCCTTACATCCATTCTATCACATGGGGCAAAATTTGTCAAGCTTTTTTTTAGAATTGTTCGCCTTTTTTTTCAGCGCCTAAAATCACCGTCTTGAACGATTAGCAAGGACCATGCCAACATGGAGTTACCGGGGTGAAAAGCTATTTTTAATCCCTCTCCGGGCCGCTTTCTTGCGGCCGGCGGAAACCGATCGGACCCTGTCGGGCGAAAACGTTGCCGGGGATGTCAGAATTCCCAGTCGACGGCATAGGTGAATTCGATGACGAAGGCGGCGCTGTCAGGCACCTCGATCTCGAACGGGGCGGCATTGGAGATACAAAACAGGTGGAATTGACCCTCGATCAGCCGGTCGGCCAATTCGTCCACGTTGCGGAAGTATTGATAACTGTCCTGGGCGGTGACATAGACCGAGTCCTGAGCCGGGACATTGATCCCGTCGAGGACCAGGGTGGCCTGATCCCGGATCTCCTGGGCGGTGGCCAGACCGCCATCGGTGGAAATATAGAACTGGGCGGTGGCATCGCTGGCCACCGGGTTGATCACCCGGAAAGCGAACAGAATGCGGCTGATGCCGGTGACGTTGTCATGATGTTCCCGCCAATCCGGATTGTCTCTCAGATCCACCTCGGCGCTCTGGACCTCGTTTTCCAAAGAGTAGATGCTGTTCTCAAGATAATAGGTGACCCTCATGGTGGCCGATCCCAGCCATGAGGTGCAGCCGGAGAGGAGGGCCATCGCCAGGAGGCCGGTGAGGACGAAGGCCATCGGTCTCCGACGAGCCTTCATCATCTTATGATATTTGATCATCTTTATAAACATCATCTTTAGAGACATCAGCTTTATGAACATCATCTTTAGAAACATCATCGGCCCCCTGATCGACTCTGGCTGCCCAGATAATAGACAAGCCCGCTGGACAGTCCCAGGTTCTTTCGGGCACCGCCGCCATCCAGGCTGATCATGTGAAGTCGTGCCTCCAGGCTGAGGGTCAGGTTCCGTCCCACCCTGGCCTCCAGAGCCGGTCCCAGGCTGAGGGCCAGCCGGTTCTGATCATCGGTTCCCTCCTGTTTCATGGCATGACTGGCCAGACCGATGATGCCGTGAATTCTCATGCCTCCGGGGGGACCGACCGACCCCAGGATGAGGTTCAATCCCAGAGCGGTCGATTGGCCGCCGTCCAGCACGACCGGCTGACCGTGGAGCTGCACCTCGGCATCTCCCTGTCGAAAATAGGACAGGGTGGGCTCCAGGGCCGCGAAGGAAGCGATCGCGATCCGCAACCTGGCACCGTATAAAAAACCGCTGCCGGCATCATCCTGGGCAATGGGCAGATTCAATCCGCCGCCGACGCCGATGCCGATGGGACCGGCCATGGCGCTCGCGCTCAGGCAAACCAGCAGACACAGGATCGCCGGCAGCATTCGCCAGCTTGTCACATCGACCTCCTCCCTCAGGTCCCCTGTTCCCAGGAGGCGAGATAATTTTCCTGCTCCGGAGTCAGCGAATCGATGCCGACATCCATGGCCCTGAGCTTCAGCTCGGCGATATGATCATCGATGGTCCGGGGCACTCCGTAGACTCGCTTTTTAAGCCCTCCGCCCTCCTTCACTAAATACTCTGCCACCAGGGCCTGATTGGCGAAACTCATATCCATCACACAGGCGGGATGCCCTTCGGCGGCAGCCAGATTGATCAGCCGGCCCTCGCCCAGCACAAAGATCCGCTTGCCGTCTCCCAGGGTGAACTCCTCGACGTACTCCCGGACCACCCTTCTGGATGCGGCCATATTGGCGAGAGCCTCCAGGTCCAGCTCGACGTTGAAATGTCCGGAGTTGGCCACAATGGCGCCGGACTTCATCCGGCCGAAGTGCTCGGCCCGGATGACGTTCAGGTTGCCGGTCAGGGTCACAAAGACATCTCCTTGCGGAGCAGCTTGTTCCAGCGGCATCACGCGATAGCCGTCCATGACCGCCTCGAGGGCCTTGATGGCATCCACCTCGGTGACGATGACGCGGGCGCCCATGCCCTTGGCCCGCATGGCCAGGCCCCG
>CAZOYL010000154.1:0-6064 GCA_964584035.1 uncultured Gemmatimonadota bacterium
AGGAAACGCGCAGCAGCATGACAGAGTTCACCCCTTCCCTCCTGTTTGCTCTTTAGAAGGGGGGCAAAACCCGTGCCGGGCGGCAGGATTGGAGGATGTTTTTGGGGGTCTATAAGTTATTCATTTAAAGAGAGATAGGGGGGCAGCCGGGGAAGCGTTTTTTGGGGGGTCTGCGAAGGGCCGATGGGGCTGTTCAGAAACTAATCAACATTGGGCAGAAGTTGGTGGAAAATAATGGCCATAGCCATGGCGACGCAGGATTTGCTTTTGAGGCGGCAAAGTCTGCCGGCTGATGCCTGGCTATGTCTTCCGCTCCTTCTTCCGCGCCGCCGGAAACAGAATGTTATTGAGGATCAGCCGGTATCCCGGCGAGTTCTTGTGCAGCGACAGCTGCGTCGGGGGATCGCCGATGGCGTGCTCATAGTCCTCCGGATCGTGGCCGCCCAGGAAGGTGAAGGTGCCCTTGCCGAGGTTGCCATGGATGTACTTGGCCCGCCCCTTGCCCGGCACCTCGCCCAGGATGACGACCGACTTCTTGATCACGGCTGTGTTGAAGGAGGTGGCCAGGCCATAGAAGCCCTTGACGTAGGCCACGTGGTCCTGGACCAGCATGGTGGGCACCGGGTCGTACTTGGCCGAGAAGTCGAACAGGGTGAAGTCCAAAGCTTTGAGCCGCTGAGGGGTGTTCACCCGGTTGACGTCGATGTCGGCGAAGGGGCTGAAATAGGGATTGGTCTCCAGGCGGAAATTCTCGAAGGCGAACGTTTTGGAAAAATCCAGCCGCGACTGGCCGTCGGCATCGACCGGATCGCCGTCGTACTCGGTGGGCACCACGTCAACACCCTCAGCGCCCCGGGCGACGTAGTCCTTGATCAACCGGACCACGGCCTTCTTCTCCTCTGGCACCTTGGTGAACCCTAACTTGCGGGCCATGGCCTCCGACTCGATCTTCTGGCGGCGGTACCAGTCCTGGTTCTGGAAGGAGATGAACTTGCCGAACTGGCCGGTGAAGTCCTCATGATGGAGGTGCAGCCAGTCGTACTCCTCCAGATCGCCCAACAGGACCTCCTCGTCCCACAGGGTGGTATAGGGGATCTCGGCGTAGGCCAGGGCCAGGGTGACAGCGTCGTCCCAGGGCTCGGAGCTGGGCGGGGTGTAGATGGCGATCGAGGGGGCCTTCTCCAGGAGGACCACATCCATGTTGCTCTCCTCGATCTCCTGATAGACGGCGGCCACCTGCGATCCGCCAATGACGGCGTAGGATACTCCCCGCAGCCGGCACAACGCGGTATTTTCTTCAGTCGCCTCGGCCATGAACGATCCGCCCCGGAAGTTGAGCAGCCACTCCACGTTGTAGCCCTGTTCCAGGAACCGGAAGGCCACCCCGTAGGCCTTGAGATGGTCGGCCTGGGTGAGGTCCATGGGGATCATGAGCCGGTCGGCAGAGGAGGTGGTGGCCAGGGTGGCGGCGAGGGTGACGATGGCGGCGATGAAGCTGGCTGTATGGATGAGGGAGCGAGGCACGGCGGTCGTCTCCTGGATTGGGTAGTGACTCTTTCGCGGGGCATTAGCGATGCGTTCAATGAAAATAGCGGCTCTCGGGGCGGGAGGCAAGGGTTTTATGGGGGGTTTTCGGATGCCAAACGGTCCATGAACTATTCGCCCGTTGCGAGATAGGCCTTGATGAACTCAAGAATATTTACTTCACCGATCCTAATGCCCGGGAACTAATGAATATGGGTCATCTCTTTTTCCAGCAAGCCGTTTCGAATGGCATCCCTGATCACGGGTCTTGAGGCAATACCCTTGAGCCGGCCGTTTTCATCGACCACCGGAATGTGTGAAACATCGTATTTACCCATAGTGGATAAAACCTGTTGAAGCGTCTGGTCGGGGCGGAGCAGGATCTTCGGCCGCGAGGCAATGTCTTCGGCTATAAGCCAGTCCCAGGTAATATCTTTGAACATTAAGTCGCGAAGTTCTTTGAGGCCGATGATGCCGACCACGATGTCGTCGGGGTTGACCACAGGAACAATGTCCGTACTGCCCTGGGAGAATTGAGCCAACACCTCTCTCACGGGTGCCGAGATGTACGCTTTAAATTGAGTCAGGAGAGGAACATCGGAAACATGCAGAGCCGCGGCAATATCGTCAGCGACAATGTTGCGGTTGGATTCGCCGCCCTTTTTTATGGCCACCTTTACCAGCGCCGGTCCGATAATCTGGGCGATGAAGGTCGTGGTGGTTATTCCGGTTATGATCACATCGCCGAGAGAGAGGCCGGCGGCGATTTCGATACCCTCCAGCTTGTGCGCAGCCATAATTGAAAGGCCGACAGCAACACCGCCTTGCGCAAGAAGTCCCATGCCTGTGTAATGTGAGACGCTTTCCTCGGCGCCCGATATGCGAGATCCAAACCAGGCCCCGCCCATTTTCCCGAGGCTGCGGCCGATGATGTACGCTGCAACAATGGCCCATAACCACAGCGGCATCGCCTGCAAGCTGAACCTGGCTCCGACCAGTATAAAAAAGAGAACATAGATGATCGTTGAGAAGGCTTTAATACGACCGGAAAGGTTCTCATACAGATCGGGAGTCCGGTTCGCAACGGTGATCCCGGCGGCCATCGAGGCTAAGATGACATCCATGGAGCAGGAGTCTGCTATGCCGGTCGTGACCATCAGCAATCCCACCGTCGAAGCGGTGACGGTGTCAAGGGATGAAGAACGTTTCAGTGTTGTCGCGATGATCAGGCCGACCGCGATGCCCAGGGCAAGGGATCCGAAAAGTTCAAAACCGATATGAAACAGTTCCGCACCGATATGTGCTTGACCCTGACCGATCAACTGGGCCAGGCCGCTGCCCAGTCCATACAGTGTCATGGCAAGGGCATCATCAAGGGCAACGATGGCGATCAGTGTCGTGGTGAGTATTCCGGCGCTTCTCTCTTCCCAGAGAACAGCGATCGTTGACGCCGGATCGGTGGCCGACGCAATGGCGCCGAAGACAACACCGGCAGCGAGAGAAACGGCAAAATTACCGCTGACCAGATAGACGATGCCGGCCACGGCACCGGTGACCAGAACAAAGGCTGCCAGGCCTTCTCCTAACAGAATAGAGGAAAACTGCTTGCCGTATTTCTTCAACGTTTCAAATTTTATTTCTCCGCCGACCAGGAATCCTATGACGGCCAAACAAAAAAGATTCACCGGTGCCAGTTTTTCAATGTCGGCCGGCCCGATAAGATGCAATCCGCTGCGCCCCAGGATGATTCCCGTTGCCATATAGCCCAGCACCTGGGGTGCGCTGATGCGTTTGAAAACAAGAGCGCCCAGGATGCCGCCGAAGACTCCTGTTCCCAGAAGAATCAGGACCCCGGAGCTTTCGAAATGGAGAGCGTTCATGAACCGGCTCCCAGCAAAGCATACACGTCCATTCCGGTCTTGCAGGAGATCAAATTCATTCGTGTCTTTTCATCTTTCAGAAATGACGCGAATGTTGACAGTGCCTGTAGATACTCGGAATGTTGATTCCGTCCGGCCACAATCATGATAACAATTTGAACGGGCAAACCGTCCAATGATCCATAATCAACAATAGGCGTGGTATTGAGAGCAACCGCTGCCCCGATATCTTTGACACCCGATAATCGAACATGGGGCACAGCAATACCCAACCCGATGCCGGTGCTCATCAGCTTCTCACGGTTAAAAATCGCTTCAGCCAGTTCGCTGCGGCTTCGAATGCCCGGCAAGGTCGAGCAGACATCGATCAGCGCGTTGAGAATTTTATCTTTTCCATCTGTGTTCAGAACGATGCACCGATCAGGGGTCAGAATGGATTTGATTTCGCGCGGCAGCGGCTTGGCAGAATGAATCCGGGGAGTGAGCTTTCTGGAGACCCAGCTCTCGATCTCATCGCGCTTAAAGCGCCATGAAGTACCCAGTTTACCGCAGGGAATTTCTCCCTTATGAGCCCAGTCATAAATTGTTCTTTCCGAAACTTTCAGGAACTTGGCCACATCTTCAATGGTCATGATCTCATTTTGCATATTATTGACTCCACAATCTAACGGTTGCAGTCATTTTGACATGATTAGCATCAGAATGCATAAAATAACATGCATTATCAATATATGCAACCATATTCTTGTATTTAGAGTCTCATTGTTTGCCTGGCTTTTTGACAGAGGGCCCGGGATTGGCGAGAAGGAGGTTTCGCCGAAGTGCAGGCACATCGGTTGCGGTAGAGCGGGGTGTCGGCGAGCAGGGAACCCTTGCCTTAAACGCCGCCGACTGAATGCGCGGGTGAGGTGCTGAAAATTTTAACTTGCCTCAATACACACTGAGCATATAGCTCATCTTGACGAAGAAAATATCGGTCGCATCCTCGTTGAACAGGGATTTCAGATCTTTCCCCGGCTCGAACACGCCGGGACGGTCGAAGTTCGTCCGATCCTGGGTCCAGACGAGGTAGAGGAGCGAGCCGGGAAAACACTCCCAGCGGAGGACGAAATTTCCCTTGAACGACTTGAAGTTGAAGTCGGGATCGGCATCGGTGTAATGATAAGGCATGAAATCGTAAGATCTTGCCCGGGCCAATTCCTTGAAGCCGGAATAGCCCCCGACGGAGATGAAGGGCTGGATGGTGCCCTGGATCGAAAGCTTGGGCGTGATGCCCCAGTCCATCCGGAACTGGGCGGAGACTTCCTCCTGGTCGAGCCGGGCGAAAACGTAGTGGTACCCATATTCCCCGGCTGGATCGATGACGTTCGCCACCCACTGCGAATGTTCCAGGGATTTCATATAATTAGCGGACAGGGCGAGTTTGAGAGAGGAGATGGGTTTGAAGGTCAAGGCCAGCCGGTTGTGCAGGCTGTATGAGCCGTCCTCATGAGGCTGGTAAGTGAAACCGCCGCCCAGCTGAATATTCTTTCGGTAGTCCGTATCGAAACTGAGGTCCGCATTGATGTACCCTGGATAAGCCATGATCGGACCGCCCCGGGTGGTAAAGAGATCCAGCCCTTCGGGCGTGAACTGAATCGAAGAGTTGACGGCCAGGTAGTTGGGGAAAAGGATAGACTCGGTGACGTAATACTGGGAGAAAAGCCGGTTACCGTCGAAATCAAAGTTCCGGGATGTCATCGTATGTACGTAGATTTGTCGGTACCACGAGGTTGGCTCCAACCAACGATAGCCGGTGACCACATGTGCGTTGATCAGGTTGCCGTAGCTCGTGTAGCCCACGTCGTTGGTGTCAAAACCCGGCGATATCATGCCTATGGCCGTCTGAAAAATATAACTCCCCTTCATATTCTTGAACCCGAGCCGGCCCAGAAATCCGTGAAGGGAGGTCCGGTCGGTGTTCAGAGTCACCACCTCGAGGTCGGGCCGCTGGTAGTAATGAGCCGAAGACTGCTGAAGCTGAGCCATCCGCTCCTTCGTTCCGAACACCGATGAGGTGGCCAGCTTCCCCAGCAGAGCCCAGTTCCTCTCCTCATCGAAGAACGTCCATCCGTCGATGCCCGCCACCAGGGCGCTGGAGTTATTGATGGCTCGCAGCATGGGAACATCTGTCTCCCGGTCCACGCCCGTCACGATGACGCCCAGCCCATGGTCGCCCTCGTTAAACTCGCGCAGGCCTCGAAACACACCGTAGTAGGTCAGCGGCTCAACCTCTTCCTTGCATCGAACGCCAGCCGAATCCACAGTCGCGAACTCCCGCTGGGTGACGGCATTGACGCTTCCCACGGACCACTTTCCGATCTTTCCGCTGACCTTGGCGGCGCCCAGGATCGTCGTCCACTCGGGGACCTTGACGTCGCCCTGATGCGCGGGTTCTCCCTGAGGTTGTTTCCCGATCCGCCGGCTGTAGAAGATCGTCGGGTCCTGCCAGTAGCATCCCCAGAGACCCCCGGCCGGGTTGGTGCCGAAATAGAAGATGTCCGATGCCTCCAGGAAGAAGGCCCGCTTCTCACTGTAGTAAGTCTCGAAGGCTGAGAGGTCGATGAGGGCGGGATCGACCTCGGCCTGACCGAAATCGGGATTGACGGCCAGGTCCAGCG
>CAZOYL010000155.1:0-6012 GCA_964584035.1 uncultured Gemmatimonadota bacterium
GGCCAGACGGTCGCGGGATACAGCCAGGGATACGGCCATACCGAGTGGGCGGGATTCTGGGGCGGCCCCTTCTGGGGGCAGGCGACCTTTGCTTCCGGGGAAAACCGAGCGGTGAGGCCGCAGAAATATATTCTCCACCAGAATTATCCCAATCCTTTTAATCCTCAGACCCATATCACCTACCAGCTGCCGGAGGCCGGCCGAGTGTCTCTCTGTATTTACAACGTCAGGGGTCAGCTGGTCAATCGGCTGCTGGACCAGTACCAGCTATCCGGAGAGCATTCGGCCATCTGGGACGGCCGGGATGCCTGTGGAATCCCGGTGGCCAGCGGGGTGTACTTCTACCACTTGACCGCCGGTTCCTTTCAAGGGGTTCGCAAAATGCTGCTGTTAAAATAGCATCGTCAAAGCTTTTCATCCCCATCGACGCTTTATGAAGTGGAGGAACAACATGAACACGAAAATTGTATGGGGCCGGGCGATCTTTTCGGCCCTGCTGTGCCTCCTGGCAGCGATGTGCCCGGTGAACGCCTCACAGGATCATGCTGCCCCGGCCGGCACGGCCCCGGCGGCCGGCTCCGCCTGGTCGGCATCGAAGTCGGCTCCCAATTATCTGAACTATCAGGGATTTCTGGCCGACGCCCAGGGACAGGACGGGGTCACCGCCACGCTGGAGATGACCTTCAAGATCTATGCCGAGGAAACCGGCGGCACCGAGCTGTGGTCCGAGACCCATCCAGCCGTTCAGGTTTCCGAGGGCCTGTTCAGCGTCCTGCTGGGCAGTCTTTTTCCCATTCCCGGCGGCCTGCTGGACGGCTCGACACGATGGCTGCAGACCGAGGTCGATGCGGAGATCCTGGTGCCGCGCAAACCGCTGGTCAGCGTGGCCTACAGCCTCCGTTCCCAGGAGTCCGGGCACGCCCAGACCTCCGACCACGCCACCTATGCCAGCGATGCCCAGCATGCGATCACGGCCGACACGGCGGCCTATTGTCCCACCGTCATGGTCTGGACCGCCGACGGGGACGATATCTACCGCCCCTCGGGCCGCGTCGGCATCGGGCTGCCCGATCCGGCCCACACCCTCGATGTGGCCGGCACGATCAACGCCACTACCTATTACGGCGACGGCTCCAATCTGAGCGGCATCTCTGCCGGCTGCGCCGACGACGACTGGACCATCGACGGGGAGAATATCCACCACCTGCCGGGCAGAATCGGCATCGGGACCGACGCCCCCGAGGCCAAGCTGCACGTGGAAAGCGACAGCACCGAGAACGCCCTGCTGGCCAAGGGCGGCTGGTCCTACCCGGTGTTGGCCGAATACAACGGCCCCAACTCCGGGGCCGCCATCTGCGCCAAAAACACCGGCAGCACCGGCGACGCCCTGGTGGCTTTAGCCCAGGGAAACGGCCGCAGCGCCATCTACGCCCAGGCGGGACCCGGCATCAACTATGCCGTTTTGGGCGAGGCTAACAACGCCGACTGGGCCGGGTTTTTCTCCGGCGACCTGCACACCAGCGGACGGGTGGGCATCGGCACCACCAGCCCGCAGTCCAAGCTCGACATCGACGGCGACGGCGAGGAGAACGCCCTCATGGCCAAGGGCAGCTGGTCTTATCCGATCATGGCCGAATGGGGCGGCGCCGGCGAATACGCCGCCCTGCTGGCCAAAAATACCGGCTCCAGCGGCGATGCCATCCAGGCCATCCTGGAGGGCGGCGGCCGCAGCGCCATCTATGCCCAGGGCGTTTCCGGCGCCGATTACGCCATCATGGCCGCTGCCGGCGGAGCCACCTGGGCCGGATATCTCAGCGGCGACCTCCACGCCAGCGGTCAGGCCGGCATCGGCACCACCAGCCTGGGCGGCCATCAGTTATCGGTGGCCTCCTCGGGAAGCGGTCAGGCCGGAGCCACCGTGTATGCCGAGAACGATGCCGCCGACGGCATTGCCATGGCCCTGGAGAACACCTCCAGCGATGTCACCCTGCTGCTCACCCAGAACGGCGCCGGCGACATGATGCGCTGCGAGACACCGGCCTCCAAGGGCGAGAAAGGCGAGACCATTTTCCGGATACAGAATGACGGCCGCATCGTCGGCGCCGTCCTGGAGCTGACCGGCGGCAGCGACCTGGCCGAACCGTTCGACATCTCATCGTCCACTTCCGAGATTCAAGCCGGCATGCTGGTCTGCATCGATCCCCATAATCCCGGAAAGCTGGTCCTCAGCAGCACGGCTTACGACCGCACGGTGGCCGGCATCATCAGCGGCGCCGGACAGGTCAATCCGGGGATGATCATGGGCCAGGCCGGCAGCGCGGCCGACGGGCAATATCCCGTGGCCCTGACCGGGCGTGTTTACTGCCGGGCCGACGCCTCCAACGGCGCCATCCGGCCGGGAGATCTGCTGACTTCATCGCACGTTCCGGGATACGCCATGAAGGTAACCGATCATGATCTCGCCCAGGGAGCCATCATCGGCAAGGCCATGAGCTCTCTGGAAGAAGGACAGGGCCTGGTGCTGGTCCTGGTGACCCTGCAATAAGGAGGACGACGTCATCATGAAATGGATGACCAAACATACAGACAGAAAGGGATTCCTCCTTGGCGCCCTGATCATGCTCACGCTGTCTATTTCGTCCCCCGGCCTTCACGCCGCCCAGATGACGCAACATGACGTTCGCAGCGCCGTGGAGACCTGGGTGCGCAGCGTCACCGCCGATGCCCGGGCCGATGCCTTCATCGCGGACCTGGAACCCCATCAGCTGGACGGCCAGACGGTGGGTTATATCGCCCACTTGTCCGGCGGAGGATTCTGCCTGTGCGGCGCCGACGATCGGCTGCTGCCGGTGTATTTATACAGCCCGGCGGGAACCTACGATCCGAAGAATCCCAACCACCGGTATATCCTGCGGAAGATCGGCCGGCGGCTGACGAATCTGCAGGCAGGAATTCAAAAAGGAGACGCGGAGCTCCGCGTGTATCACGACGCCCTCTTGGACAGAGCAGCTCTCTGGCAGGATCTGGTCAGCGGCCGCGTTCCCCACAGGCTCCAGGGCCCAATGGATGATCCGACCGACGTCGAGCCCGATCTGCTGACCCTCGATCTGACCTCCCGCTGGCACCAGGGCTCGCCGTACAACGACCAGTGCCCCGAGCTGACCTCCGGCGATCGCACCCAGGTCGGAGCGCTGGCCACGGCCATGGCCCAGATCATGTACTACTGGAAATGGCCCCATCGTGGCGAGGGAACCGGCTCGGTGAATTACCAGTACCGCTGGGGAGATGGCTGGAATGACCGCGATCTGGATTTCGATCCCGGCATCCCGGCGGATCCGATCTGGGAGGAGCGTCTCAACTGGACGCCTGATTCCGGCGGCCAACTTCATATGAAGGGCTACTGGGACGAAAGCCTGTACCTGGCGGCCAGAGACATCAACCTCGACAGCGAGTATCGGGACGCTCTGAAACACCTGTGGGACGATCTCGATAAGATAACAGCAGCCCATACTGCCAATTTCGGCGGCACCACATACGACTGGAGCCTCATGGAGGACATCCATACGGATCCCCCGGACGCCGGGGCCGCCCAGGCGGCCAGGCTCTGCTATGACGCCGGCGTCGCTGCTCAAGCCACCTACGGCCTGAGGTGGACGACGGCCGACGCTCATCAAGCAACTTATGCTTATAAGGACCATTTCCGCTATGACGAAGATGTCAGAGAGGGCTCGATTGATATCGATGAGCTGACCGAGGAGATCGCCTGGTACCGGCCGGCGGCCATGACGGGTGAGGATCCCGACCAGAATGAACACGCCTGGGTCGTCTACGGCTACAACAAGGGGACCGACCCGGACCGGCAGTTCCTGGTCAACATGGGCCTGGGCGGCGATGATGACGGCTGGTACACCTGCGATAATATCGACTACTATCTGGATCAAAAAAAGGTCGACCGGATCGCGCCGGAAACGGCAGTCCAATTCGTTTGCCAGGAGGACGCCAAATCCAAGGGTGAACCCGACGGTTCCCCCGACAATCCTTACACGGACATCGACGAAGCCCTGGCCGCGGTCCCCGACAGCGTCACCCTGATCTTCAAGGCCGGGACCAACATACCCTTCACCGGAGAAACCCTCGTTCTTGACCGGCCCATGGTGCTCAAGGGGAAGATGGTTTTGGGGGAGAAGCCATAAGCTCCCCGTCATCAGATCACACCTTTTTGGCCCTCCCGGCTCCCCGGGAGGGCTTTTTTCATCACGAATCGTCACTGATTGTCAGATATACTCAATATTTATCAATTTTATCATGGTGAATATCTCAAAAAAGTGTTGACATTTCCCGCTTTTTCGTCTATAATGGTTGTGAACGCTCCATTCTTTCTCTTCCCGCTTCTAGAAACCTCTTTCCTCTCGCGAGGGTGATCTTATGAAAACCCTCGAAAAGCTGGGCTTCGACATCTCCTACCTGGCCCTGCTGACCAAGGAACACATCAAGCCCCTGAGCCGCTGGGAGGGCCGCTTCTCCCGACGGCAGATCAAGGCCCTGCAGCACCTCGGCCTGAAGACCGACACCGCAGACCGAATACTCCTTAACGGCAGCACCAAGCCCGAACTGCTCTTCAGCACCTCCTCCCGCTATCTGGACCTCTACCGCCGGGAATATCATCGCAGGCCGATCACAAAAGACCATCAGACGTTGACCACCGAGGGCTTTCTGTTCGGCTATCCCGGCTGCTGTGTACAGAGCTTCGCCGAGCACGGATACACCCGGAATGAATTCCAGGGCCACGGCCAGGAGATCCTGTTCCACTGGGCCTGTCCCGGGTGCCGGGCCACGCCCGAGCTGCTGCCCCATTACCGCCGGACCCACGACCGCTGCCGGGAGCTGCTGGCCTCACAGCGGCCGCCGGCAGCTCATTTGCTGCGAGCCTCGCTGCCGGCCGCGGCGGTGGCGGCGATCCTGGCCCTGATCCCCGGCAGATCGGCAGCCGAGGACCCTCACTGGTACTGCTCCACGGCGGTGGATACCGCGGGCAATTTCCTGACCGACCGTGAAGATCTTCTCTTAGGAACAGGCTGGGAATATCCGACCGGAGAAACGCCCGGTGGACCCGCTGAGGCTCTGAGGTTTTACAATATCATCACTTCCTTGCCGGTGGACACTTCAGATTCATTTCTGGAGGATGGCTGTTTTTTACAGGATTTTCGTATGTGTGGGGATGAAAACTGTGCCGTCTGCGGGGCATCGGTCAATATGGGATACTATATCCTTCATAATCCCATGCGGGATCTTCACATCTACTTAGGCTGTATGGCTCTTCACTACATGGAGCACGGCAGCTTCTCCTATGATGGGACCTTACATAGTGGAAGGTTCTATATCCCGTTCTTAAAACAGGCTCTGGGCCACTACGACACCGCCCACCAGTCCATCGAGACCCCTGATGACGCCGACGAGGACGGCCTGCGGGACGATTTTGAAGGCCACTTCGGCACCCTGACCAACGATCCGGACAGCAATCAGAATCAGCTGTTGGACGGAGCCGAGATCGCCGAGGGATTTACCGACATCATCGCGACACTTCCACTGACCGAATACGGGCAGACGCCACCCGCAGGCTCTATTTATATGACCTTCATGCCTGCCGACGGGATCGAGACCTGTGACATCTGCGGCCTGCCCATCGCCATGGGGCTTGTCACCATCTTCAATACCCGGAACGGCTCACAGATCTCTTTTCCCAATTTGGCCCTGCACTATCTTGCTCACGGCCGGTTCGCCTACCGCGCCGGATTGAACTCTGGAGAAATCAACGCCACACGATTGGACACCGTCCTCAACACCCTCTCGGCGGCACCGGCTCCCGGGCCCCTGCCTCGTAACCATACGCTCAACTTGTCCAACTATCCCAATCCCTTCAATGCCGGCACCCAGATTCAGTTCACCCTTCCACGCAGCGGCCGGGCCACCTTAAAGATCTTCAACGTCAAAGGACAGCTGATCCGTACGCTG
>CAZOYL010000156.1:0-5920 GCA_964584035.1 uncultured Gemmatimonadota bacterium
CGATGCTCGGCGGGACATTCCAATAAGGACTCAACACCAGATATGTCATCCTGTCGCTGAACACCGGTGTCCGGCGATAATCCTTGCCCACGACCACCTTCATCACCAGAACAGGCTGTTCGTTCTCCATGACGGCCAGCTCGAAATTGGCGATGTTGACCAGGAGGTACTGCGCCCCAAGATCCTGCGGCAGCCAGCGCCAGCGCTCCAGATTCACCTCGATCTGGCGCACTCGCTGCCGAGCCGTGATATTCAGGGCTCCCAGCGTGGCGGGACCGACGACGCCGTCGGCATCCAGTCCGTGAAGCTCCTGAAAGCGGTGGGCGGCCCCGTCGAGGGCATCGTCGAACAGTTCCCTGTCGGCCGCAGCAACATCGGGGAGATATCCTTCTGCTTTCAAACGTCCCCGCAGAACGGCCACGCGAGATCCCCGGTCGCTCGGTTGCATTTTCTGGCCTTCCGGGACCTGCGGCCATCCCCCGTCGGCCGCGAGCCGGCGATATTTTAAAAGCGCTTCTTTAAGTCTGCTATACCCCGGTTGCTTGGGGAGAAGATCCTCAAGAGCACCATTGATGCGGTCGGCATCCAGCGCTTTCTGAAGGACGTCCGCCAGGTCGGCCTCCCGACGGTTGGCCATCCACTCAGGATCGATGGTCTCCGGATTGATCCGGCCGGACAGATAGTGCGAGCCGAGAATGAGAAAGGCATCTGTGGCCAGCAGGTCCAGATCGGCCAGGCGGCGAGGATTCAATGGCACCTGATGGTTCTGATTTTGCCGGACTTCCCCCAGCGTTATATTGAGCCTGTTCAGGTGGTAGTCTTCAGGGCGCAGGCCCTCCCGGTCTGCCTGCCCGATGGCCCTGATCAGATCATCGAGCTGCGAAAGCGGGCCGGAGTCGCCGCTCCAGGCCGGCCGGTAAGCCCGGCGCTCATAGAACAGGGGCAGAACCACGGATGAATAGATAAGCTCGCCTGACACCTCGATCCTGGGGGGCACGCCGGCGGCCTCGATGCGGGAGCGCAGGAACTCATCCGTGCGGTCTGAGAGAACCTGCTCACAAACGGGTGAAGGTGGAATACAACAGCATATTGAAAAGAAAGTTGCTAACACGATCGAAAGGGTTAGAAGTATCCTCATGGTGGTTCCTCGTTAGTATCAGGCTAGCTTAAAGTGACGGAGTCTTCATAGCTCGGCACGGAGGTTTCCCAGCCGGTCTTCTGGTGAACGAAAGCGGAGAAGGATTGAGCCGCCTCCGGCTCCCCGTGAGTGATGAAGACATGGCGGGGCGCCTTTTTCAGGCTCGACAGCCAGGTCAGCAGCTCGTCCCGGTCGGCGTGCGCCGAGAACCCGTGGATCTGCGCGATCCGGGCCTTCACATCGTAACGCTGACCCAGAATGCGGACGTTTTGTGCCCCCTCGATAATGTGCCGGCCCAGAGTCCCGAACGCCTGGTATCCGACGAACAGGATGGTGCTTTCTTTTCGGGCGATATTGTCGATCAGATGGTATTTGATCCGTCCACCGGTGCACATGCCGGAGCCGGCGATGATGATGGCCGGGCCCTTGAACTCGCCGATCTTTTTGGACTGCTCCACCGTTCGTGTCTCCTGTAATCCGGGAAAATCAAAAGGGGATTCCCGCCGGCGGATGAGCGCCATCATCTCCTCGTCGAAATATTCCGGGTGGTGTTCGAAGACATCGGTGACCCGGATGGCCATGGGGCTGTCCACGAAGACGGGCATGGCGGGAATGCGGCCCTCCCGGAGCAGCGCGCTGAGATGATAGAGAAGCTCCTGGGCCCGCTCCACCGCGAACGTGGGGATGACGATCTTCCCGCCGGCCTTCTTCGCGCTGGTGACAATATCGCACAGCACGTCATCAATTTCTCTGCGGTCTTTGTGAATCCGATCTCCATAGGTCGACTCCACCAGCACGTAATCGGCTTCGTCGATGACGGCCGGATCCTGCAGGATGGGCTTGTTTCGCCGGCCCACGTCGCCGGAGAACAATATTTTTCGCCCCTCGCCATTCTGTTCGATCCGCAGCACGATGTTGGCAGCTCCTAAAATATGGCCGGCATCGTGGTAGGTGGCCGTCAGACCATTGCCCAGCTGAACAGGCTGTTCATATTTGGTCATAGAGAAAAGGGGCGATACGGCCTCGGCATCCTCGGTGGTATACAGAGGCGCCACGGGATAGGGTCCCTTGCGGCCTTCCCGCTTGTGCCGCTTCTGTTTATATTCCGCATCCTCTTCCTGCAGATGCGCCGAATCGAGCAAAACGATGCTGGCGATCTCCGCGGTGGGTTCGGTGCAATGGATCGGGCCGGCGAATCCCTCCCGGACCAGTTTCGGCAGCAGGCCGCAATGATCCAGATGGGCATGGGTCAGCAGCACGGCATCGATCTTCTCGGGGGGAATTGGGAATGGGTCCCAGTTTCTCGCCCGCAGCTCTCTTTCCTGATAAAGCCCGCAATCGATCAGCAGACGCGAGCCGTTGGTTTCCACCAGATATCGGGAACCGGTGACGTTCTGCGCGGCACCCAGGAAGCTGAGCTTGATGTCCATAGCATCACCTCTTGTGAAAGTGTGGTCTCAGGGAAAATATAAGCATTAATTTTAAGATCGATGCGGGTTTTTTTCATCGAGGGCCAGGCCGTCATCCAGCAGGCCGACGGCATCGCTCAGGGATAAACTGGCGCGGCCCCCTGTGAGCGAGGAATCGATCTCCCGCAGGAGCAGGACGACGGATTGGCCCAACTTGTCTCTGGAAAATAATTTCTTGGGTAAAAGAATTTCTCCTCTGAGCGCCAGCAGCAGTTGCGCCAGGGTGATCTGAGCGGGATTACGAGCCAGACCATAACCCGGCTCATGATCGGGTGCCCGGGTCAGGATTTTGGCATCGATGAGAGGCTCGAGAACACTGCTGAGGACCGGCGCGGGAGCCTTCAACTCCCGGGCCAGGTCTTCTAGGTCGGAGGTCTTGTTTCCGGCGATGAAGTTTTTGGTGACGCCCAGGACGGCCCGGACGGCGACGAAACGCCGCAGTGATTCGCCGTACCGTTTTTCCAGCTCCCGCCACTCCATGACCCCGACATGCTGGACCACATAGCCGAGCTCGGCACCTAACAGCAGAATGCTCCAGCTGGCATAGAGCCATAACAGGAACAGCGGCAATGCGGCGAATCCGGCGAAGAGGATGTCCCGCGTGCTGGCCCGGGTCGCCCCGGCGATGAACCGCGCGAATCCCCAGTTGGACATCTGCCAGAGCAGGCCTGAAAAGACCCCGCCGATGAAAGCCGCCCGGATGCTGACCCGGATGTTGGGGACGAACCAGATGATGATGGAGAACAGCAGGCAGCTGAGTATGTAGGGCGCCAGTTTGAGAAGAACGGTGAACAGGCCGGCAAAGTGTTCCAGACTGATAATTTCGCGGACGAAGTCCAGGGAGGTGATGGAAGCCGTCAGGGCCAGGATGAGAAACAGCGACAAAGGGCCGATGACGGTCAGCAGCGTATAACCGGCCAGCCGGCGCGGCCAGGTTCGTCCCTGGGGGACATGCCAGATATCGTTATAGGAACCCTCGATCTTGTTCAGGATGCCGTACACCGTGAGCAGCAGTATGGTGGTTCCAACAAGGCCGAGGGTGCTGGTCTGCGCGTTGGCCACGAATTCCAGGATCTTCTCGGCGATGATCCCCCCCCGGTCGCCCAGCGGGGCCAGAAAATTATACAGGGCCGGGGCCAGGTCCATGTGCAGGCCGATGGCCTTGAGAAAGGAGAAAACGACGGCCAGGAAGGGAACGATGGCCAGCAGGCTGGAGTAGGTGAGGGAGGATGCTCGGATGAGGAGCTTGTCCGAATAGAACTGCCGCAGGACGAAAATGAGCACCTTGGCCTGTCGGATGCCGAAGGCCTGCAGGCGGGACAATTTTGTCAGGTCGAGGCTCCAGATGTCTTTTGTCAGAAAGTCCCAAATATCGGCATACAGGGATCGGATCTGCGACCACCATCGTCCCTTTTCGCCCTGCTGTTTCACGGTTAATAAGACCTCGTTCTTTGAGCGTCGTTGAAGCTAAAAAACCTGTCCCATGTTGAACACAACTCTTCCCGGACCTTCGTCTCGCCTCGGTTTGACATTGATGCCGTAATCGCAGCGGAAGACGCCCAGAGGCGTGTTGATGCGAAGGCCGAAGCCGGGGGAGAACCGAACGTCGTCGAAACGAGCCCCTTCCAATTTTCTCCAGACGTTGCCCATGTCGGCGAACAGCACGGCGCCGATCCATTTGTACAAGCCCTGGCGAACTTCCAGGTTGAGAGTTGCCTTGAAATTACCTCCCAGCGGGTAATCGTTCTCGTCCAGGGGACCTACTAAACGGTATTCGAATCCGCGCAGAGAATTCGGACCCCCGGTATAGAAGCGCTCGTTTAGGGGAACCTCGAGAGAGGATCCATAAACGTCCATCCAGCCGGCTTCCAGAGAATGAGCCAGCAGCGTGGAGCCCGTCAGGCGATGAAAATATCTCGCCCTGCCGATAGAGCGCACGAACGTGTCGGTGCTCCTGAGGAAAGCGCCGGCTATCTCATTGGTCCATTCCAGATACCATCCGGAGGTGCTGTTGAACAGGTTGTCCCGGGTGTCGTATACCACGGAAAGGGATAGTGTCCGTAGGTTGGTCTTGTATTTCTCCGGCACAGGCCGCACCTTGATATGGCGGAGATTCACCTGCTCCTGGCGATAGGTCAGAGAGGCTCTGGAACGATGGGTAAAGGAGCGGCCGACCTCGACGCGTCCGCCCGAGCGGGTCAGATCAAAACCGGGTTCCTCGGCATATTCCGTCGACAGATTGATATCGGTTCGCCATCGATACCCCAGTGTCCACGGTTCGGTGAAGGAAATCTCCGCCCGCCGGTTCACGAAGCTTATCCTGCCCGTCAATCCAATCTTCCTTGCCGTTCCTGCCAGATTCATGTTGGACAGCCCCAGGGTCAGGCGGGCCTTTTCGATGGATCCGTATCCGACGCCTGCGTTGAGCTCCCAGGCCATCCTTTCCCGCAGTTCGATGAGAATATCTTTTTTCGCTGAATCCTGATCGGCCGGAGACTGGGGACGGATGAAAATGCTTTCAAATAAGCCGGTCAGATACAGATTGCGCTGCGATTGCAGGAGCTGTGAATAGCGAACGATATCTCCCGGGCGGAACAGAATCTCTCTGGTCACGATGTCCGATTTCGTTTTCTCCAATCCCTCAAGAAGTATTCGGCTGACGCGAAACTGGTCGTTTTCCTGAATCAGAAAATCGACCAGGGCGAGATGGTTTTCCCCGTCAATTCGCACGTCCGGCGTCACATCCGCTTCGAGGTACCCATGGTTCGAGTAAAGCGTCAAGACGGCCAGGCCGGCGCTCTGAATCTCCAGCCTTTTCAATGGATCTCCGGAGCGGATGTCCACCTTTTTCAGGAGGGCATCATCGGTGAAAACGGTGTTGCCCAGGAGAGCAACATCTTCCACACGGGTTAATTCCCCTTCGTCGATGGGTATCAGTATATCGACCGTCTGCTTCGTAGAATCAATCGCGATGCCGACATCACCCAGGGCCGCTTCCAGGTATCCATTCTGATGATAGAATTCCTCCAGGCTGAGGAGATCCTCTTTAAAAATATCGGGGTGGTACCGGGAGGGCCTCAGAAATCCAGCCTTGCGGGTGAGCATGACCTTCTTCAGAGAACGGTCGGAGAAGGCCCGGTTGCCCTGAAAAACGACAGATGTAACCTTGAATTTCCCCGCGTCCTTGGCGGCAGGAGTCCCGGAGATGATCAGCAGGCTCACCAGGACGCTCATAGACAGGCAGATCGGTCTGTTCATGGAAATCTCAATTTATAGAGCAGGTCGACGCCTGAACGGCCCCGTTGGTCGGTCT
>CAZOYL010000157.1:0-5863 GCA_964584035.1 uncultured Gemmatimonadota bacterium
ACGAGGTAAAGGGAATTTTCAGTGAGGAATTCTGGGCCGTGATGCCCGGCGATCCCAACGGCCCGACCACCGACCAGACTATTTACGGGCGTTTCTTCAAGGTCATCGGCGGCATCGATGCGGCCACCGGCCAGAGCTTCCCCCTGAAGGATGCCGACCAGAACCAGCTCGAGGACGGCGACCTAGTCCAGCTCATCTGGGCCGGGAGTGACGGCCAGGCCGATATTCCCGATGCGGTGGACCGCCTGCCCTCCGGCGACGATGAGCTGATCGGTGAATGGGGCATCAACAAGGGACTGTATCCCTCCACGAATACCGGACTGTTCCGCGAGTACACGGCCAGCTACGATATCAGCGACCATGGACTGCCGGCCCAGGACCAATTCGTCTACGTGAGAGTGTTCAACGCTGAAAATCCCCTGGCGGCAACCTATTACGGTGACAGCGAAATCAAGCAGATCGCCTACGCCGTGGCAGAATCGATCAACGTCTTTGCCAGCACCGGGGTGGACTGCGACACCCAGTTCCCGCCCTCCGACGTCAGGGACCTGACCATCTACGGCGGCTGGGATCCGATCCTGGAGACCGGCGTGTCCATCGTCGATGTTTACGGCCTGCGCCTGAAGGACGACGACAAGGTCCAGATCATCTGGGCCGGACCGGACGGCCTGATCGATCCCATGGATGAGAATACCGGCCAGCCTACCGGAGACGACAGCCTGTTCAACGACGGCGGCATCGGCGACGGCATCGCCGGAACCGGTCTGGGCCGTTTCAAGTATGATAACTATAGCTATGAGGCGCACCGCAAAGGCGGATTCCCGGCTCAGGGCGATGTCTTCTATGCCCGCGTGTTCGACGACCCCACCATCGGGGACGATTCCGGTTCCAAGTGGTACGGCGAGTCGGTGCCGGATACGGTGATGTGGGTCTTCGACGAGGAGATGTATTTCTTCCCCGACACCCTGTTCGATGCCACCACACGGGCGCCCTGGTACCGGACCCTCAAGTTTTTTGGTGGTACTGACACCTCGCAGACGGATTATCCTCTTACGGATATCAATGGGGAAATGCTGGAAGACGGCAGCCTCGTTCAGATCATCTGGGTCGGCCCGGATGGAAGTATCTCCGATATAGAGAATAGCATGTCTCCCACCGGCGATGACAGCCTGTTGGCGGAGTTGACCATCGGCACGGGATACGGCGTTGATTCAGGTCTGTTCAAGACCGAGTTGCAGACCTGGGCCACTCAAATGGGTGGCAGGCCGGCGGAAGACGATGTTGTGTATATCCGCGTTTTCGATGGCCCGGCCGTTGGGACTTCCATCTACTATGGAGAGAGCATTCTTCATACCGTAGCTTATGAGCAGGGCGAAATGTTCTACTGTTTTGATGACGGGGAGAACGATTGTATCAACGTCATCTCCGGTGTGGTCCAGGAATGGGCCAACCCTGCCGCCCTGCCGACCAGCTATGCGCTCTACCAGAACTTTCCCAATCCGTTTAACCCCGAGACTGATATCCGCTTCCAGCTTCCGGAGGCCGGCCAGGTCCAGTTGGCTATTTACAATGTCCTCGGCCAGAAGGTCTGTTCGCTGGTGGATGGATACCACGCGGCCGGTCATTATACGGTGCGCTGGTTCGGGACCGATCAGAGCGGGAATAGGCTGGGATCCGGCATCTACTTCTACCGCCTGCAGTCCAGTGATTTCTCCGAGACGCGAAAGATGGTGTTGATGAAGTAGCCTGCCGATCATATCGTATGATGCGAAATCGCCCGCCAGGATGATCCTGGCGGGCGATTTCATATCAGCATCGCGAACCCGATCTATGAGCACGAACACGGTTTCTCTATTTTTTCGATTTCCACAGAACGAACGCTCCGGCGATGCCGAACACCATATTTCCCATCCAGGCGGACAGGACCGGCGGCAGGGTGCCCTTATAGCCTAATGCCTGACCCAGGCGAAGGAAGCTGTAGTAGATGAAACAGATGAACAGGCTGATGCCGAAGCTCACCGCCGCCCCGCTGCGCCGAGGACTGGAGGCCAAAGGGGCGCCGAAGAGGACGATGATCAGGCTGGCAAATGGAAAGGCGATCTTAAGATACAGATCGACCTGCTCCTTCTGCGTCTGACCGCCGCTTCGCTCCACACGATGGATATACCGGCGGAGCTCTCGATAGTTCATCTCCTCGGGATCTTTCTTTTTCTGTAAGAAATCCTCGGGACGTTCCAACAGATCGGGTCGCCGAAGTTCCTCGAAAGGGGTCAGGCTCTCCTCCTGGCCGGAAAAGAGTCGAGCCAGGCCGTCTCGGAAGACCCAGGCGCCGTCCTCCCAGATCATCTCGCGGGCGTCGATGCGGGTGATCAGATGCTCGCCCTCGTACTTCTGGAGGAGCACATCCTTGCCCGTCTGCTGACGGCCGTCGAACTCGCGGATATAGTAGATCAGCCCTCCGCTGCCCTGCAGGTAAACGTCCCGTTGTATCAGGTCTGCCTGCGGCGAGCGCTTTTTAATCTGAGTGCTCCAGATATGGCCTTTTTTCTCATTGGTATAGGGGATCAGGAATTCTCCGAAGAGCATACACGCCAGGCTCACCAAAAGGGCCAGCAGAAACAGGGGTGTCAGAATGCGGTACAGACTCAGTCCGGCCGCTTTCATGGCCGTCAGCTCCTGATGCCGGGATAGAGAGCTGATCGAGAACAGGCTGGCCAGGAGCACAGCCACAGGGAGGGTCAGGATGACGATATAGGGGGCGTACAGAAGATAGTAATGGATGACGGTCAAGACCGGGACATTCTTGTCGATGAAGGTATCCAGACGCTCGATGATGTCCACCACCACGAAGATGACCAGGAAGGCCAGTACGCTGAAAACAGCGGCGGATAGAAATTTTCCGCCGACATAACGATCCAGTATTCTCATTGAATCGGTCTCACGGTATCAGGTTATGGAGGATTTTCTGAATTTTCCCGGAATCAGCCGCCTGATCCACTCCCATGACAGAGAGGTGGTTTCCTTGACCGTGTGGCGCATCAACAGTATGCCGGCTGCCCCGATGAAGATGTTCGGACTCCACATGGCCAGATACGGCGGGGCGATGAGTCGATCCGCCAGCTCCTCTCCGGCGATGAGAAAGGCCCAGTAAAGGAGAAAAAATCCCAGGCTGAGACCGACGCCGATGGCGATGCCGCCCCGTTTGGCCATGATGCCCAGGGGGGCACCGATGAGGACGAAGACGATACAGGCGGCCGGTATGGAAAATTTCTTGTGAATCTCCACCCGGTAACTGTTGATCTTCTTCTTGAGGTGTTCGATGGCTCTGTGCTCGGCCTGAAGCTGACTGAGGGTGGTCCGGGAAACCTTCAGGGCCTCATGGGTGCCCTCGACCTTCTCGCCCCGTTCGATTCTCTCGACCGCATTTGCCCCCAGCTCATTCATTCGATGGCGGTGCTCCTCGATCTGATCTTCGAGTTCGGCAATCTGCTGGCGCATCATGAGCGCGGTCATTTCCCGATCACCCCGGTAGTCTGAGCTGCTGCGAATCAATTTGCTGCCCACATCTTTGATGTACAGGGTATGTTTCCGAAAGTTCACCCGCCGGTATTTGGACGGATCCTGCGCATCGACCTCGTGAATCTCGCCATCGTACAGATCCATCCTGAGCGTATTGCCGTCCGGGGAGAACTCCAGAGAGCCTCGCCTGGCGGTGATGGTGGTCGGGGAGGGACCGCTGCCGGCATCATAGATGGTAATGCCCTCCAGGTGGGAGCTGCGCTTGTCCAGCTTTTTGATGAGGACGGTGTAACCGGGAAATTCGTCCATAAAGATGCCGGCCTTGAAAGTTAAGGTGGGTCTCTTCTTGCCGATATCGGACATTAGGGCCCGAGCCCGGTGGTTGAACTCCGGCAGGACGAGGTTGCTGAACAAGGCCAATCCGACGGCCAGGATGGTGCTGGCCGCCAGGGCCGGCGCGACGATGGCGTACAGGCTGGTTCCGCTGGATTTTATAGCCGTGATCTCATTATCGGCCGACAGGCGTCCAAAGGCCATCAATGTGGCCACCAGTACCGCCATGGGGATGGAGAGAGCCAGCATCCAGGCCAGATTGAGACCGAAGATCTCCAGAATTGTCCAGGCACTCAGTCCTTTATCGATGATCAGGTCCATGATGTCGATGATGAAATCCATCACCAGAACGAAGGTGACCACGAAAAATCCGAACAGAAACGGTCCGGCATGTTCTTTCAGGATATAACGGCTGAGTATTTTCATCTATCCATCCGGCAGCTCAAGGGGCTGAGTATTCTCATCTATCCGCCAGAGAGATAACGGACCGGCGGATAATGAAAATATATGGCAGGGCGGGCCGGAGAACAAGTTTTTTTGATCTCCGGCCAAATTTTTGCTTGTCTCCAGTTGGAGTTTTTACTATTTTGAAATGAAGACTATTTCGTCAGGAGGTGGCATGGCCAACTGATAAAAATTATTGGGAGATGGGTCGAAAATCCCCTTAAACCAAAAGGGCTCGTCCATCGTCTCTATAGAGGGAAAAAGACCGCATTTTCAACGATGGGATCTATGTCCAATACGCCCAACAGAACCGCCATATCAGTCGCGATGTCCATTTTTATGGCGGTTTTTCTTATGTTCGCCGACGCTCGGGGACCGGCTGCCGACATCTCCGCTCCCGGCTCCCTGGACCGTGTGGTGATACCCCTCCAAGATGCCCCATCTTATGGACTGGTCAATACCGGCATCTCCTGGCCGCTGCTCTCCGAAGAGACGTTTCAACTGCAGCGGCGGGTGTTCATCGATACTCAGAACGGTCTGGTGATCCTGGAGGAAAGCTTCCACGACATTCCCATGGGTGTTCCCCTGATCATCAGGCTGGATGAATACCTCCGTCTCCGCACCCGGAACAACCTCCAGTCAAGTTGGAAATCTTTCAACCAAACGAGATTAAAACAGCGGGGTGAATCGGACTCGGGGTCCCTGTTCGAGATCCAGATCCCCGTGAAATTCCCCAAAGCCATCCGCAGCATCATCGGCGAGGGCGGGCCCGGTTTGAAAGTTACCGGCATGCGGCGGATCTCCTTCGCCGGCCGCAGTGAGTGGACCGAGGGACTGCAGCAGACGGCCACCTCCAAGCCTTCCAAATTCCCCTCCTTGAATATGGAACAGCAATCCCGCTTCACCATCGAGGGAACTATCGGCAGCAAGATCACCGTGGCGGTAGACCAGGACAGTGAGCGGGACAATGATCTGCAGAACAACATCCAGATCCGCTACACCGGGGAAGAGGACGAAATCGTTCAGGAGATCCAGGCCGGAAACACCACTCTGGCTCTGCCCAACACAGAATTCGTGGGGTATTCCGAAAATGTCAGGGGTCTCTTCGGCATCAGGGGCAAAGCTCAGGTGGGAGACCTCAGCTTCATCGCCATCGCCAGCCAGGAGAAGGGTAGCGGCGCCAGCGGCACTTTCCAGGCTGGAGCCCAGCAGGATTCCTCCATTATCCGGGACTATGATTATAAGGCCCGGAGCCGCTATTTTCTGGATTTCCGGTATCGTGACCGTTACTGGGACACGGACAGTGACTATTACGATCTGCGGACGGGCATCCATGTGTATCAGCCGGCCGATTCTATTAAAGATATCACCGTGTATCTCGACGATCGCAATGCCTATAACAACGATGAGGGGGGAGGCGCCGTC
The DNA here is from genome assembly GCA_964584035.1 of uncultured Gemmatimonadota bacterium. Taxonomy (GTDB): domain Bacteria; phylum SM23-81; class SM23-81; order SM23-81; family SM23-81; genus CAZOYL01. The sequence continues at coordinate 5,722 of CAZOYL010000157.1, forward strand.
CGGGCCTGGGCCTATGAATACCAGGGACAGAGCGTACCCTACGACGGTATGTTCAATGAACTGGAGGAGGAGGTGGACTACACCGTCGACCGCCGCCTGGGCCATCTTCTTCTCAAGACGCCTCTGCAGGAAGAGTATGTGC
>CAZOYL010000158.1:0-5628 GCA_964584035.1 uncultured Gemmatimonadota bacterium
CCAGCATGACCAGCTACAATTACAACAGCCCCTATTACGCCGGAAACGACTCCACCGGCTGGATCGCCCTGACCCCGGGCAGTTTCTCGGACACCTTCCCGGTGGGCGATAACGTCTTTTTCTTCGGCTCGGGATACTTCTCCCTGGCGCCGGGCGAGTCGCAGCCTATGTCCATCGCCATTATCGTGGGAGCCGACAGCGTGGACCTGTGGAAGAACGCCGACGTGGCTCAGAAGATCTACAGCTCCGGCTACCAGAGCACCAAGGCCCCCTTCTCACCACAGGTGACCGCCGTGGCCGGCGATGGGGTCGTCACCCTGTACTGGGACGACCTGGCCGAGAAATCGGTGGATCCCCTCCTGGGTCTGGATTTCGAGGGCTACACCATCTATCGCAGCACCGACCGCGGGGCCACCTGGGGCAATCCCATCACCGACAACCGCGGCGTCCAGGTCTACTGGGAACCGCTGGCCCAGTTCGACAAAGCCGACGGCATCAAAGGCACCCACCCCCTGGACAACCAGGGACTGCCGGCCACCGATCCGGCCAGTTCCGGCGTTCACTTCTACATGGGCAACGATACCGGCCTGGCGCACTCCTGGACAGACCGTAACGTGACCAACGGCCTCAAGTATTACTATGCGGTCTGCTCCTACGATAAGGGCAGCGCCGTGGACTTCGTCTCTCCCGTCGAGTGCGCCAAAGCCATCCGGGACCCCGACCGCATTACCGAGCCTAACGTGGTCTCAGCGGTTCCCAATGCCAGACCTCTGGGCTACATGGCCCCGGAGATCGTCGACTTCACGCGCAGCGGAAACGCCGATGCCGCTTTCTCGCTGCAGGTCCTGGATCCCGGCGAGATCACCGGTCACACCTATCGGGTCACCTTCGACACCACCCAGGCCGCCTGGACCACCTTCTCTGTCTATGACCAGAATGAGGCTGCCTACGTCGTCGAGAATAACGCCGGCCTGGAGGGTCAGGAGGTCATCTTCGACGGCATGGATCTGACCATCGACGAGGTGGATTCGATCGCCGTCGTCGACAGCCTGCTGGAATGGACAGTGGGCGACTGCAACTACGGGCTCAGCGCTCAGCTCTTTCCCCAGGGCGGCATCCGTTACGCCGCCGATCTGGAGGTCCGCTTCTTCAGCTCCATTGCCGACACCTCCCAGATCATCGGCCCCCAGCCGGTCAAGTTTCAGGTCTGGGATGTGAGCCGCGACGAACAGATGGACTTCATCTTTTATGATAAGGACGGGAGCAACGACCCCGACAGCTACGTCACCTCGGGCGACGATGTGCTGCCCATCCTCTTTCAGGGCAGCAGCCCGAAGGGAACCTGGACCATCACCTTCACCGCGCCGCCCGATTCGGTGGTGATCGATACCGTCTGGATCACCGCCGACAGCTTTTCGGTGGAACCGGTGGATACCATCGAAACGGCCATTCACCCTCAGGCCGGGGATATCGCCTTTATCGAGATCTCCGAACCCCTGACGCCGGACGATGAGATCACCTTCTCCACCCAGGAGCCCAGCACGGCCGCGGCCGCCGAGAACCTCCTCGACCGGATCAAGGTGGTGCCCAACCCATACGTCAGCGCCTCCAAGTGGGAGACCCTTCCACCGGACATACCCCCCGGTCACGGCCGGGGCGAGCGGCGTATCGACTTCATTCACCTGCCCCGGCAGTGCACCATTCGCATCTACACCATCACCGGGGATCTGGTCCAGACCGTCGAACACGAGGACGACCTCTATGATGGCAGCGAATCCTGGAATCTGCTGTCCAAGGACGATATGGACGTTGCTTACGGCATCTATATCTACCACATCGAATCGCCCATCGGAGAGAAAATCGGCAAGTTCGCCATCATCAAATAGATGCTCACCGGAGGTTGATCCATGCGGAAAATCACTTTTTTTGTTCTGCTGGCCATCCTGACGGCCGCCGGTCCGATCGGGGCCACCACAAAGGTGGGGACCAGCGCTGCCCAGTTCCTCAAGATCGGGGCCGGCTGCCGGGCGGCAGCCATCGGGGGAGCATATGTCGCCGTTGCCAACGACGCCTCTGCTCTGTATTGGAACCCCGCCGGACTGGCTCGTCTGGAGCGCAACGAATTGATCCTGATGCGCGCCGACTGGCTGGCCGAGACGAGCTATAACTTCGGCGGAGTGGTGATGATCTTCGGGGGAAACGCCCTGGGTATCTTCATGACATCTCTGGATTACGGCGAGTGGGATGTGACCACCGTCGATGAGCCCGAGGGTACCGGAGAGATCATGGACGCCGGGGATTTCGCCCTGGGAGCCAGTTACGCCCGCAACCTGACGGACCGGTTCTCCTTCGGTTTCAACGTGAAATTCATCAGGCAGGACATCTGGCACATGAACGCCCAGAGCTTCGCCGTGGACGTGGGCACTTTGTATATCACCCGTTTCAACGGGATGCGCATCGGTATGTCGATGGCCAACTTCGGCGCCAAGATGGATATGGGCGGCAAGGATACCCGGGTGTTCCATGACGTCGATCCCGCGCTCAGCGGCCACAACGAGGCCATCAATGCCTATCTGGAAACGGACACCTGGGATTTGCCGCTGAACTTCCGGGTGGGGCTGGCCATGGACGTATTGCCCGGAGATCCGTTTCGTTGGACGGTAGCCGTCGATGCCCTGCATCCCAACGACAACAGCGAGACCGTCAATATGGGCTCCGAGCTGGTATGGAACGATCTCATCGCCGTGCGAGGCGGGTACAAAGCCCTGGGCCGTGAGGACAGCGAGGAAGGTCTGACCTTCGGCGGCGGCGTCCAGTATCCCCTGACGGCGGGCACCGCCGTGAAGATCGATTACGCCTACTCCGACTGGGGACGGCTGGATTATGTCCATCGTTTCTCTATGGGATTGGAATTTTAATCGCTGTCGACCATAAACCATCACCCTCAAACAGGAGGAGGACCGTCGTGGCAGATGAACAGACCACCGCTAAGAAGGAAAGCAAACCGAAGGGAAACGGCAAGGCCGATCTGGGCAAACGATTCGTAGCCGCTTTGATCGACGCAGCCATCGCTGTCGTGGTTGGTTTCATTCCCATCATCGGAGGCATTATCAGCGCGGCTTACTGGCTGTTGCGCGACGGAATGGATTTTGAATTCATGAAGAACCGTTCCATCGGCAAGAAGGTCATGAAACTCCGGCCGGTCACCCTGGACGGCGGCCCGGTGGATATGGTAATCTCCATCAAGCGCAACTGGATGTTCGCACTGGGCGGCGTGGTGCAATTCCTGATGTTCATCCCGGTGGTGGGCTGGGCCCTGATCCCGGTGGTGGGCGTGATCGCGCTCATTCTGGCCATCATCGAGATCATTCTGGTCCTTACCGATCCCGAGGGTCGCCGGATGGGCGACAAGATCGCCAATACCAGAGTGATCGAGGTGGCCGAGTAAGAAGTAAGACCCGTCGGCATTAAGCAGTCGGCAGTAAGCAGTGAGTATAAAACTGACGCAATGCTCGTGGCATGTAGCACGATCACTGTCTCAAGATTCAAGAAAACAGGCGGCTGCGGTCGGTCTGAGGTGGCCGCAGCCGCTGCTGTATGTTCGCCCCGGCTCTCTCAGATCCGAACACTCCTCTATCCCCCTTGCGGAGAAAACCGAACAGAACCGAAACCGGAGGACGACCATGACCCCGACCCAAAGAAAATTCTGGCTGCTCCTGATCTGTTCCCTGGCAGCGGCAGCCGTCTTTCTCTTCGCCTGCAGCGAGAAGGATCCCACCGAGCCGGAGGCCAAGGCGCCGCAGATCCCGCCGGTCTCGACCTTCCTGATGGATTTCGGCGATTTCGTCGCCACGGGCCTGGTCCATGTCAGTCCTGACTATGAAATATATTCCCTGTCTGACAGCACCATTCTTTTTAAAACCGCTCTTTCCCAGGATACCTATAACTGGGCCGCGACGCATGTCGGCGTCTGGAACCTGATCGTCACCGTGGGCATGTCCGTTCCGGCGGCCGCTTTCGTGGAATCCTTCGCCCACCGGCCCATCCAGCAGCCCGACGGAAGCTGGATCTGGTCCTACGACCTGACCGTGGACGGGGCTCAATATTCGGCCGCCCTGCATGGCTCGATCGACAACGCCGGGACCGAATGGGAGATGACCATCACCAAAGAGGGCGAGTACGAAGATTTCCTGTGGTACACTGGGGAGGCGGACCTGTTCCTCACCGAGGGCAGCTGGACCCTCAATAAACATCCCGAGGATCCCATCCCCCTGGTGGGCATCGCGTGGCATCGCAGCATCGCCGACAGCACCGGCGACATCAAATACACCAACATCGAGCCGGGCGGGGCCGAGAACGGCGGGTACATCTTCTACGGCACCACCCCGGATACCACCTACGATGCTTTCTATAACATCTATAACAAAGGGCAGGATAACCTCATCGACATCGAATGGAATCTGGCCACCAAGGATGGCCGGGTAAAGGATGGCGTTCACTTCCAGGACGAGGACTGGCATTGCTGGGACGGCCAGCGGCAGGATATCGATTGTCCCTGAGACGGCATTCGTCTCTCATTTTCTAACTTCCTCCCCCTGACAAGGAGCATTCCATGAAAGGACGGTCTTTCCTTCAGGCCATCACGGCTGTGATCATCATCTCCCTGCTTCTGGCCGGCGGCTGCGCCAAGAAGGACAGGGACAAGATCCCCATCACCACCTCTTCGAAGCAGGCCCGGGAAGATTTCCTCGAGGGCCGGGATCTGTTCGAGCGGCTCCAGGCCCAGGAATCACGGGATTTCTTCGAAAAGGCCGTGGCCGAGGATCCCGACTTCGCCATGGGCTACCTGTTCCTCTCCTTTGCCGTGCCCACCGCCCGGGGATTCTTCGAAAATGTGGAAAAGGCCGTCTCGCTGGCTGATAAGGTCTCGGAAGGCGAACGGCTGTGGATCCTGGGGGTAGAGGCCGGAGCCTACGGCATGCCGATCAAGCAGCGGGAACTGTTTGAACGGCTGGTGGAGCTCTACCCGAAAGACGAGAGGGCTCATACTCTCCTGGGAAATAACTATTTCGGCCAGCAGGACTGGGAGCTGGCGATCGGCGAGTATGAGCAGGCCGCCGCCATCAATCCGGATTTCTCACAGCCGTACAATCAGCTCGGCTATGCCAATCGATTTCTGGGGCGCTATGAGGAAGCGGAGAAAGCGTTTCAGACCTACATCGAGCTGATCCCCAACGATCCCAATCCGTACGATTCGTACGCCGAGCTGCTGATGAAAATGGGCCGCTACGACGAGTCGATCAAGGCCTACCGCCGGGCGCTGGAGTTCAATCCCAACTTCGTGGCCTCCCACGTGGGCATCGCCACCAATTTCAACTTCAAGGAGGAGTATTCCAAGGCGGTCGAGCAGCTCCACCGGCTGCTGGATATCGCCCGCAACGACGGAGAGCGGCGGGCCGCTCATTTCGCCCTGGCCGTTTCCTATGTCGACGACGGGCAGATGGACCGGGCCCTGAAAGAGCTGGAAACACAATACGCCCTGGCCGAACAGAACAACGACGCCACGGCCATGGCCGGAGATCTGACGGCCATGGGGAACATCTTCCTGGAACAAGAGCAGCCCGATGA
>CAZOYL010000159.1:0-5616 GCA_964584035.1 uncultured Gemmatimonadota bacterium
CCTTCTGCCGGACGCTGGAGGAGGCCGATCGGGTCATCAAGATCCTGGCTAAGAGTGGACTGCGGCGCGGATTGAACGGTCTGGAGATCTACGTGATGTGCGAGATCCCGTCCAACGTCATCCAGGCCGACATGTTCGCCAAACGCTTCGACGGTTTCTCCATCGGGAGCAACGACCTCACCCAGCTGTCCCTGGGCATCGACCGCGATTCCTCTCAGCTGGCCGAGCAGTTTGACGAGCGCAACGAGACGGTCAAGCGACTCATTCGCAGCGTCATCCGAGACGCCCACAAGGCCGGAAGAAAGGTCGGCATCTGCGGCCAGGGTCCCAGCGATTATCCCGATTTTGCCGCCTTTCTGGTGGAGGAGGGCATCGATTCCATCTCCCTGAACCCGGACAGCGTCATCGGGGTGAAAAAGCACATCGCCAAGGTGGAACAGCGTCTCAAGCGCAACAAAAGCCGGATCGTCAAAAAAAGATAGGCCCTGAAAGATAGTCCGTAAAAGGTTACGTGACAGCCTCAAGCAGTTCATCAGCCCTCCTGAGATTTCTCAGGAGGGCTGAATTTTTAAAACCGTTTGTCGGCCCTCGCTCCTGCTGTCGGGAAGAAACAGCTTATATAAAAAGGACTTCCTTGAATGTCATGCGGTCATGAAATAGTTCTTGATATCGGTCAAATGGAAATATACATTACAGTCTTCGAGCGGCTCATTCTGATCTAGTTGTGAAATTGTACGGTTTAAACAATTCCTGAGTTTACGTAACTGTTGCAGAAGAGGAACAGAAAATGTTTTTGAAATGGATTCGTTATTTCGGCTGGGTTATGTTGATGTTGTCGCTGCTGGTGTCATGTTCATCAGACCGGCAGCCGGTTGAGGAACAGAAATCCGCCGATGTCTCCTCACCAAGTGATCAGTCGGTCGCTCAAGCTGTGACGGCCGGAGAACTGTGTAGCATCGCTCAACAAGCTGCTCAGCAGCGGGCGGCGGGCGCTGTTCTGGTCCACGTGGACTCGAAACAACGAGCCGCCCTGGCCGACGGCACGTCGCCGGGATGGGAATTTCGCTTTTACTCGTCCGCCAAGGATGACGAGTTCGTCGTGATTATGAACGGCCGGCAGGTCCAGAGGGTCAGAACCAGCGGCGGCGGCTATCGAAAGCCGATACCCGAGGGCTGGATGGACAGCGATCAGGCCGCTCTGCGGATCAAGGGAGAATGCGACGGCGCTGAACCGGGCACCTATTTTTTTATGCTTCTGGCGACCGCCGACGGCCGGAGCGCCCAATGGGGCGTTTCTTGCGGCCAGATGGAGGAACGGCGGTGCATCATGGTCGATGCCTTCTCCGGGGAGGTCCTCTCGGTGAAGGACTCCTGGTAAGTTTGGGATTCCCACGACATGCACATACCGGCCATCCATATCCGGCGAGTATTGAAATTTCAGCTGGTGGCCTGGGTCGGCACCCTGGTTAATATGGGCGCCCTGTGGCTGCTCAAGGGGCGTTTCGGATTTCCCCTGGCCGTCGCCGGAGCCTGCGCCATCGAGCTGGCCATCATCCATAATTTCACCTGGCATTATTTCGTCACCTGGCGGGAGAGGGTGGCCCGCACCACCGGCGATTATTTCGTCCGGCTGGTCAAGTACAATGCGGTCACGGCCTCGATCGATTTTGCCTTCAATCTGACCCTTCTGGTGGTCCTGACCAAATACGCCGGTCTCCATTATCTGGTGGCCAACATGCTGGGCATGCTGGCCGGTCCCATCTTCAAGTTTCTGGCCAACGAGTTCGTCATCTTCCGCAAGAAGGTGCCTGTCGAGGGCACACCGTCAGACGGATGAGAAGCCATGGCCGATGAGAAAAAGGCCCGCCGGGTCATTCAGACTTTGACCGGGCCCTGGGAAAAACGAAATTTGCCCCGGATGGCGGCTGCCCTGCCGCAATGGATCAACTCCGATCACCTCACCTTCCTGGGGATCGTCGCCTCCGTGGTGATCGCCGCCGGGTACGTATTCACCCGCTGGTCGCCCTGGTGGCTGTGGTTGACCAACGCCGGACTGATCATCCACTGGTACGCCGACAGCCTGGATGGCACGCTGGCCCGGGTGCGCCACCGGGAGCGGGAGAAGTACGGTTACTTCGTAGACCACATCTGTGACGCCTGGACCACCCTGATGCTGTGCCTGGGCCTGGGCATGTCCCCATTGATGGACATGCGGGTGGCCCTGTTGCTGGCGATAGGATATTTCCTCCTGAATATCTATGTCCATGTCATGGCCTATACCCAGGAGGTTTTCCGTATTTCCTACGGACGTTTCGGGCCCACGGAGGTGCGCATCTTCATCTTCTCGGCCAATATCGTCCTGATATTCTGGAATCCGGTTGTGGCCCGTTACGGTGGCGATCCCGTCACCGTCGTGGATCTCGCCGGCCTGACACTGGCGGCCGTATTCGTGACCATCTTCATCGTCTCCTCGATCCGGGACGCCATCAAGCTGGATCGGCTGGATCGGGCCAAATGGCGGGATCAATAGCCGCCCGGGAATTTTCCGTGAACGGTCAGGAGCCCGCCTTTCACTACGAGAGATGTGTGGAGATGGAGCAGCGCTAAGAAGAGCACTTTCTACAGAAACCACGCGTATTCCGATCCCGAAGGATGCTTCGGGATTTTTTCAGTCATCGGCCGGAGAAGGACAGGCACAAAACCTCTTGACATTTTCAGCCCAATGTGATAGAATGAAAAGACAGGGAATTTGTTATTCGTTTATCACCGATCCATTTTTACAAGGAGCTTAACGGAATGTCATTTCGAAAGGGAATCATTCTGACCGTCCTGATGGGATTGTGCCTCTCCGTGCCCGCCTGGTCGGCCGACCTCAGCGGCCTGAAGATCTGTCTCGATCCCGGGCATGGTAACTATCCCTATGAAAAGCCCTTCGAGTGCGTCATCAACCTGCAGGTGGCCTTCTTCCTGAAGGACTACCTGGAGTCGGCCAATGCCGACACGGTGATCCTGACCCGCTACAACAATATCGACAACCCCACCCTGAGTGAACGGGAGCAGATCGCCAACTCGAACAACGTGGACTGGTTTAATTCCATCCATCATAACGCTTTTAACGGAGTCGCTAACTACACCCTGGTGCTCTATGAGGAAAACTCCGAGGGAGAGCCCGAATGGACCCAGGCGGTGGCCATGAGCAACATCATGGCCGAGGACATCTATCACGCTCTGTACACCACCAGCTGGTATGCCCGAGGGGATTACAATTTCCTGGGCTTCAATCTTGGCGTTCTTAATGATCTGACGATGCCCGGGGAATTGACCGAGGGCTCTTTCTTCGACCATCCCCCGGAAACAGACCGGCTGCGCAACGACGAGTATCTCAAGATGGAAGCCCGGGCGCTGCACACATCATTTCTGGATTATTTCGGGGCCGATGATCTGACCACCGGGACCCTCTCGGGGGCGGTCACCGACGATGAGACCGGCGATCCCATTAACGGGGTGACCTGTACTCTATGGCCCGACAGTCTGGTATACACCACCGACGACTCTTCCAACGGCCTGTACATTTTCGACGACCTCACACCGGGAAGTTACAACGTCACGGTCCAGAAGACAGGCTACGCGGCGGACACCAGCGGCGTGAGCGTGAGCGCCAACAGTTTCCCGCGGCTGCATTTTGAGATCGTCGACGAGACGCCGCCGGTGGTGCTGGCCACCGAACCGGCCGACGGTGACAGCGGCATCTACGTCTATGAGAACATGGTGATGACCTTCAGCCGCCGTATGAATCCCGCGGCCACCCAGGCGGCCTTCAGCATCGTGCCCGGTGAGACCGGAAGCTTCAGCTGGGACCCTCAGGGTCAGCAGATGACATTTGATCCGGGCTCCTATCTGGATCACTCCACCATCTATCAGGTGACCATCGCCGGCACGGCCACCGACACCTACGGCCATACCCTGGACGGGGACGGGAACGGAATCGGGGGGGATGCCTACGTGTTCAGCTTCAAGACAGCCCGCTCGGACACCGTTCCGCCGCAGGTGGTGACCACCGAGCCCGGTGAGTTCGAGGAGGGCGTGGAGACGGACGTGATCATCACCGCCGAGCTCGACGAGTTCCTCGATCCCGGCACGGTCACTACCTCCAACATCCTCCTGCAGGATGGAGATATGAGTTCCGTGGCCCGTACCGTGGAGTATGTCGAGCTGGACGATCACGGCGTCATCCTGATCTATGTCACCGGATACCTGGATCCATCCGAGACCTATACCGTCACCCTGACGACCGGTATCCAGGACCCCTTCCTGAACCATCTGGAGTCGGATGTTCAGTGGTCCTTCTCCACCCGGGACCGGGCCTACTCTCTGACCACTATCGACAATTTCAACGACGGCGTTCTGCCCTGGTGGGACCCGGAGGGCAGCGGCAGCACCACCGGAACGGTGGCCGAGAGCACCTCCTTTGCCACCAGCTACTCGGTGAAAAATCCCATCACCGGCAGCACCGCCTCGGGCGAGCTGGATTACCTGTGGAACACCGGCTCCGGCTCCTGGCTGATCCGCGAGTACTTCCCGCCGCCCACATCGGATGTGGTCCATTTCGACACCAGCTATACGCTGGAAGTCTATCTTTACGGCGACGGGCTGGGGAACAAATTCCGCTTCTGCGTGGACGACAATCTGCCTTCCGGACTTCACGAGGTCAGCCAGTGGGTGACCGTGGACTGGAAGGGCTGGCGGCTGGTCAAGTGGGACCTGGGCTCGGATCCGGTGGGGACATGGATCGGAAACGGCATCCTGGAGGGGACCATGCGGGTGGACAGCTTCCAGATGACCTACAACAGCGCCGCGGGCAATCCCAGCGGGACCTTCTACATGGACGATCTGCGCATCGCTCAGCTGGGTGCCGACGGGACGCCGCCGGAGGCCATCGATGATCTGGCCGCCTACAAGGCGGGCGACGATCTCTATCTCTCCTGGACAGAACCCTATGATGGTGAAGGGGTGACTCGCTACATCATCTTTCGGGACACAATATCCACATCCACGGGAGATTCCATCGCCGGGACGACGCAGCTGGAATACACCGATCCGAATGTCTTCGGGGATACAGACATACAGTACACCTACACCGTCAAGGCCGCTGATGGAGCCGGGAACAAGTCAGCCCCCTCCAATGGGGCGGGAGAGTTCGATAAAGAGGTATGGACCGGGAAATAGCCACAGGTATACAACGGGCACTGTTCGTCGTGTAAAATCGCCGGACGACCGAAAAACGGCCAACGAACAAAAAAGGAAGCCAGGTGAAAAGGTCGCTGAGAGTATCTGCCATATCGCTCTCTCTGGTGCTAGTTCTTTGTGGAATAGTCTTCGCCGCCGGCGAGGTCTACCTGGTGATGGGCTCGGACACGGCCATCTGGGAGGGGATGAGCACCAGAAGCTATCACTGCACCTATGACCTCGACCTGTATACCGATCCCGCCCGCAATGCCTATGGGGTTATGGACCCGGCCTTCCGGGCGCCGATGGTGGACTCCTACGGCCAGCCCATGAAGATGACCTGGTGGATGATGGCCGGCAACATCTTCCGCTACGCCACCAATACGGACG
>CAZOYL010000160.1:0-869 GCA_964584035.1 uncultured Gemmatimonadota bacterium
CGCCATGGTCCTGCCCCATCTGGCCAACGTCTTCGGTCTGTTTCTGATGAAGCAGTTCATGGAGTCCATCCCCAACTCGCTGCTGGACTCCTCCCGTATCGACGGAGCCTCGGAGCTGCAGGTCTTCCGGCATATCGTCGTGCCGCTGTCGCTGCCGGTGATCGCCACCCTGTTCCTGCTGACCTTTCAGTTTCACTGGGGCAATTTCCTCTGGCAGCTGATCGTCACCAACAAGGAGTCGCTTTACACCGTGCCGGTGGGCCTGGCCATGTTCCGCGACGCCCATGAGGAGCTGGTCACCCTGAAGATGGCCGGCGCGGCGATTTCGATCATACCGATCGGGATACTGTTCTTCTTCACCCAGCGGTTGTTCATCGAGGGGATGACCAAGGGGGCGGTGAAGGGATAAAAAGAGGAGACCATGAAAAATTTGAAATTTAATGCCTGCAATTTGCATGTTGACATGCGTCGTCACATGCCGGCCGTTTTTCTCTTTACCGCTCTCGTCCTGGTCCTCTCCTGCGGCGGGGGCAAGGAGGATGCCGGGAAGGACACCGGCCCGGTCACCCTGACCTACTGGCAGACTTACAACGACGACGAGAACGCCCTGTTCGCCGAGCTGGCGCAGGAATACCAGGCCGGCCATCCCGAGGTCACCATCAAGACCACGCGGCTGCCCTTCATGGGCGCCGAGCCCAAGATCCTCACCGCCCTGGCCACCCGGACCACCCCGGACATCGCCCGGGTGGACGGCTCCTTCGTCCCAAAGCTGGCCACCCGCAACGCGTTGCTCAACCTGGACGAGATCGGCCTGGGGGATATTACAAAAGATCTCCATCCGGTGGCCCTGAGCAGCTGCCTGGTGGGCG
>CAZOYL010000160.1:879-4813 GCA_964584035.1 uncultured Gemmatimonadota bacterium
GTCTATGCTGTAAACTGCCGCCTTACGGGGCTTGTCCGCGACGGGTGGGCGGCGCCACCTATGCCCTGCCCGAGCAGGTCAACGGCCTGTGCCTGTTCTACAACAAAGAGCTGTTCCGCCGGGCCGGGCTGGACCCGGAGGATCCTCCGGACTCCTGGGCCGAGTTCATCACCATCGGAAAGAAGCTGACCGACCCCGAGAAAGGCATCTACGGCTTCGGGATGCGCAACTCCCTGTGGTGGACCTTGCCCTTCTTCAACACCTACGGCGCCCCCTTTCTCGACGAAACCGGCACCCGCTGCGTGCTCAACGGCCCCAGGGGCGCAGAGGCCTTCCAGCTGAAGGTGGACCTGTACCGCAAATACAAGATCGAGGGCGGCGGCTGGCGGGCGGGCGGCGTGCGCGACGACATGGGTTTTCAGAACGGCAAGTATGCCATGATCTTCAGCGGCCCCTGGGCCGTCAAGACGCTGCAGACGGCGGGAATCGATTTCGGCGTCGGCCTGATCCCCCGGGGACCGGCGGGCACTTCCACCAACGTGGGGGGCAACGATCTGATCATCTTCCGCAGCTGCCAGCATCCCAAACAGGCGCTGGAGTTCTTAACCTTCATGGCCAGCCAGGAGGTCCAGACCCGGTGGTCCAACCAGCTGGGCCAGATCCCGGTGAACGTCACATCGGAGCCGTACCTCGATTTCGAGAAACATCCTTATCTCAAGGTCTTCGTGGAGCAGATGAAGACGGCCGTCGCCAGGCCCCCGATCGCCGATTACGACGAGCTGGAGAACATCATGAACCCGGAGATGCAGGCCGCCCTGGACGGCACCAAATCGGTCCAGAAAGCCCTGGACGACGCCGTCCGGCGGATCGACCGGGAGGTCCTGAAGACGGCCGACTGACCGAGACGAAAGGACGAGAGCATTGAACAAATTTTCCCTCATGATCGGCATGATCGCCGTGTTGACGACGCTGCTGTGGTCACCTCTGTGGGCCCGGCCGGCCGAGGGCCAGGAGGCCGACACTCTCTACGGCAAGAACATCGTGGTGGACGGGGTCAATGACTTCGACGATCCCCAGACCGAAGATGTGGACGAGTTCCTGGCGGCCATCGACGACGACTACGATCCGGCCACCGAACAGCTGGCGCCCATCTGGTCGGTCTGGAACAACGGCTGGGGCGACGTCCCGGTGGAGGACAACTGGAACCACTGGATCGGACCGAACGACGACTACGGCGCCAATCCCATGGACATGGGTAAGCTGTACGCCACCAACGACCAGCTGTACCTCTATATCGGGATGACCCATACCGATACCGACGGGAAACCCCAGGAGGGCGGGTTCGGCTACTGGAAAACCCAGATCGGGGTCATCCTGGACGTGGGAAAATCGCCCACCGGCGGCAATCAGAGCGCGGCCTCCCCGAGCGGTTACACCGACCCTTGGAGCAACAATGTGGAGCTGGTCCACGAGCATCGGCCCGACTTCATCGCCTGGTTCGACCACCACTCCAACGACCTCAAGATGTATCGCTGGGACGTGGCCGACCAGTGGTGGAACGAGATCACCCAGGACTCGGTGGACAGCTACTACCCCGAGTTCGACCCCGGATTTTTCACCATCTTCGGCGACGACGGCATTCCCAACCGTGATCAGGGTCCTTTTTCCGGACCCGATAAGTTCGTCGAGTTTCAGTTCCCTTTGAGGGCTCTGGGCATCGATTACCAGACCGTCTACGGCAGCGAGGGGCATCTCGAGCCCCCCGTCATCTCCATCGAGGTGCTGTGCACCCAGCCCGGCCGTGGGGCCTACGACACGGTGCCTACCGACAGCCAGATCGGCCATTATCCCTCGATGGGCGACTGGTCGGCGGGAGGCGATAAAACGGAGCTGAGTCAATATGCCGATTATGTCCTCAACGAAAGCATCGATCAGGTGCCACCCTCCATCCTGTTCGAGGAATTGCCCGGCTCGATCATTCTAGAGAGCAGCGTTAAGGGCCTGGATCGCATCGCCGTGGTGGCCGACATCTCCGACCAGACCGGTCTGGGACAGCTGCCCACCATCGGCACCCTGAGCAGCGTGTTCGTCTGCTACACCGAGACGGCTCAACTGCAGGATTCCGTCTTTGTCATTCCCGCCGAGCAGGCCGAAGGGGCCGTCCGGGTTCCCATGGCCAATATCAGCGGCACGCGGCTGTGGCTGGCCGACATCCCCGACACGGTCTACTTCTTCATCGGGGCCGACGACGGCACCTACCTGACGCGGGCGCCGTTCACGCCGGCGGCCATGGACACGGCCGTGATCGTCTTCGCCCCGCCGTCCGTCGAAGAGGTCTCCTGGCCCAAGACCGTTCCCGAGAACGGGGACACCCTGAGCGTCTTCGTCCCGGACGGGACCATCCTGCTCCTTCCCCCGGGAGCGCTGGCCCCCGGCAGCACCGTGGCCCTGTCGGTGCCCGACGCCACGACTTTTGAGGAGCCCCCGGCCGGCACGACCGATCCTCCGTTCGCCACCAACGGACCCCTCACCCCGACCGGCCTGTACCGCCGGATCGACCTGCCGGACAAAGGGGATGATGATTTCGAAAGACCGGTCCGGCTGACCTTCCATTACACGGCCGGTCAGGTATCGAACGACCAGAACCTCCTGCGGATCTATCGATGGAGCCCGGCGACCCAGCGATGGTCCCGCGCGGGAGGACGTGTGGGAACGGCCGCCGGCATCGTCCAGGCCGAGATCACCCAGGCGGGTATTTACGGCCTGTTCGTCGATCGGGATGTTTCCGGCGCCTTCGAGGCCGTCATCGACGACGTCCACCTCGATCCTAATCCCTTCTCGCCCAACAACGATGGACTGTATGACGACCTGTCCATCCAGTTCTCGCTGAACACCAACGCCCTGACCCGCATCGAGGTCTACGACATCAACGGACAGCTGATCAAGATCCTGGCCGATGACAGACGGTTCACCCGCGGGGGGCACAATGTCATCTGGGACGGCCGGAATTTAGACGGCGAGACCGTTCCGCTGGGCTTTTACATCATCTTCCTGTTCGTCAAGAGCGAGCGGGAGGAGCTTCCCCTGGCCAAGTTGAGCCGGGGCGTGGCCGTCATTCGATAGTCGCAAGCACACCTCATCAGGAAGGAACGAACGGGGATATGATTGCTGTGAAGCGACACACCAACGGCAGCGCGGCGAGAGGCGTCGGCCTCCTGGTGGTGCTCTGCTGCCTGTGCCTGGCGCCGATATCGCAGGCCGGATTCGAGGATGTGGCCGTGGGCGCCCGTCCCCTGGCGCTGGGCGGCGCCTTCGTGGCCATTGCCGACGATGCCAACGCCATCTATTGGAACCCGGCCGGCCTGGCTCGCATGGAGGGCCTCCGGCTGATGGGCACCCGGGCCTGGCCTTTCAGGGTGCCCGACCTGCACATCGATTACCTGGCCGTCAAGGCGCCCGATGTCGGGCCGCTCGCCCTGGGCTTCGGCTGGCTGAACACCTCTCTGAAAGATATCCTCAGCGAGAACACCTTCATCATGTCCCTGGCCCGGGGCGGGATCGGCCCGCTGAGCGCCGGCGTCAGCCTGAAGTACTTCCGCCTGGACGCTCCCGGATACGAGACATATAACGATCCGGCCTATCAGGGCGCCGTTTCCACCTGGGGCCTGGACGTGGGCGTTCTGATGTTCCTGCGAAGGAATCTCACCCTGGGATTGTCGGCCCGCAACCTCAACGAGCCCGAGATCAGCATGCTGAGCACCACCACCGACCCCGACGTGATCTCGCGGCGGATCCATCTGGGCGCCTCTTATCTGTTCCGCGACACAGTGGTGCTGACCGCCGATCTGACCTCCAAGACCGGGGACCTGGGCGATTTCGGACTCCGCGCCGGAGGAGAGATCTGGTTCTTCAAAGCCTATGCCGTTCGCGTGGG
>CAZOYL010000160.1:4823-5560 GCA_964584035.1 uncultured Gemmatimonadota bacterium
GGAACCGCTCAGAACCGCCAGAGCGTGGGCGCCGGGGTCAGGGCCGACCACTGGAAGGTGGACTTCGCCCTGGTCAACCACCAGCGGCTGGACAACTCCTACCGAGTGACGGTGGGACTGATGTATTGAGACCTGCGGCCCGTCACGGGCCCACAGAAGATCACAGAAAGAAGGTCCGTTTCATGACTACAACCAATGTGGAGAACAATCTGGCTTTATTTATCGACTTCGACAATATCGCCCTGGGCCTGAGGGCCTCCCGGCGGAAGCGATTCGACGTCCGCCTGGTCCTGGAGCGACTCCTTGAAAAGGGCAAGATCATCGTCAAGAAGGCCTATGCCGACTGGAGCCATTTTTCCGAATACAAGGACAAGCTGCATGCCGCCGGCATCGAGCTGATCGACATTCCCAAACGGCAGATGACGGGCAAGAACAGCGCCGACATCCGCATGGTGGTCGACGCCATCGACCTGTGCTATACCAAAGAGCATCTGGACACCTTCGTGATCCTCTCGGGCGACTCGGATTTCTCGCCCCTGGTGTCCAAGCTGCGGGAGAACAATAAATCGGTCATCGGAGTGGGCGTTCGCAAGTCCACCTCCGACCTGCTGGTGGGAAGCTGCGACGAGTTCATCTTCTACGAAGATCTGGGCCGACTGGGAACCACCCGGCCGATCATGGAATCCCTGCCGCCCGAGAAGGCCGAGGTGTTCAAGTTTCTGGTCTCCACCGTGGAG
>CAZOYL010000161.1:0-5551 GCA_964584035.1 uncultured Gemmatimonadota bacterium
GCTGGGATACAGCGACCACAGGGTCGGCACCATCCGGGTGAGCTTCGTCAAGTCGGCCCACCTGTCGGTGGCGGAGGTGGTGGAGGGGGAGATCAGGGGTGGTGATGAGATCCGCTGATCGATTGGAGATCGAACCGAGATGGCGGCTCCAGATTAAACGTTTCTCAAGAATGATATACTATGGTAAAGGCCCCTCGAACGAGGGGCCTTTTTATGGGGGGATTCAATGATAGAGGATTACGGCTCATACCCTTCCCTCGGTTCCAAGCCCGCGGCTTTCAACCGTTCGACCACATGAGGGTAGAGGATGACGGTCTCCTCCTCCAGGTCTCTCTCCAGGTCCGGGTGAATGATCTTCAGGGTCTCTCTTAAATGCGAGACCTGCTCCGGAGCGCTGAAGGAGGTCATCACGGCCGGATGGCAGCTGACGCCGGAGACCATCAGGTTCTCGAGGGCTTTCAGCTGGGCATTGAAATACTTGCGGGGAGCGCCCGTGAGGCGGGAGAATTCTTTCGGATCGGTGCCCTTGAGAGAGACGCGGACATGAATATTGGGATAAACGGACAGAGCCTGGGCCAGCGACAGATCGACCAGCAGCCCGTTGGTCTCCAGGATGAAGGCCAGCCCGGCGGCCTCCAGCGCGTGGATGATCTGCAGCAGATGGCTCCGCCCCAGGGTGGGCTCGTTGCCGCTGATACGGGTCAGACTAAAACGGTGTTTCTGGGCCGTATCGATGAGCGCCCGGGACACCTCGAAGGCGTCATAGAATTCGCCTATATCGTGTGCATTATCCCGGGGCTGACCGCTCCAGCAGAACAGGCATCTTAAATTGCAGCCGCAGCAATCGGCCGTGGCGATGCCGCCATACCAGCGTCCGGCTCTGGCCAGCCGGTAATACTTGCGCTGGCCGTTGTGAAGAACGATCCGGCGCATGTCCGCGGCCAGGTCAGCGGGATCGTATGGAAAAGCCTGATCCGTTTTCCGCGGCAGAGGTTCCGGTTGATCTTTTTGCGTTTCCGGCATAGTGAGGTTATTCGGTTCAGTCGAAGGGGGGAGACTATTTTTTGTTCCCGTAGATGATCTCGATTTCCGTGCCGTCTGCGGTCTTTTTTCCCGTCGCTCTGATCCACAGGGTGGCCTGGTTCGTTTTGTCATTCCAGCTGCCCTGCAGGCCGTTATCCAATTTCGTCTCCTCGGCGAAGGTCCACACTTCCACAGGCAGCTCTTTTTTATAGAAGTCCAAAACGGTTTTTGCGTTGTCCCGGGTCTCAAAAATCCGGACCTCGAATTTCGCATATTGCTTATTGCCGGGCATCATTCTGGCTTCCGTTGAGATGGCTCCAGGGAATGCAGGAAGCTGCTCCCACATTAGCTCGGCTTCGGTCCCGCCCTGTCGGATCTGCGTTTGGGGCTGTTTCATGGTGGTCGATTCTTTTTCCTCTCCGCCCCCGCAGGCCAAGGCGGCCACGGAAGCCAGCAGAAAGACGGTCGGAACAACCCTCATCTTCATGATCCCCTCCTTCGAAGGATAACGGGGCAATCGTCTGCATCCTTTCTCTCAATCTCCATTTTAGCACATTCCGGGAGGTTTGTCAACAGCGAAATTCAGCCGCATTCAGGCGGCGCGCCCGCCGGGTGTCGGGCGGGATGACCGGCCGACCGGCTCGACGCTTCTGGCCGTCAGACCGCAGGCGCCGTAGCTGTTCTCCACTTTCCCGGCGATCAGGTAGGGTCCGTGGCCCAGAGTCAGGTGGGCGTGCCGGCGGTAGACGTCGGGGAAGAGGGTCACCTCGAAGGTCCCGGTGAGGTCCTCCAGGGACATGAATTTCATGGGCTGGCCGGTCTTCCGGGCGGTGATGCGCTTGGCGGCGATCAGCCATCCGATCATGCGGACTTCCCGGCCGGCGTGTTCCTCCATCCGGTCGGCGGTGACGATTCCCTGGAGGCCGGAAGGGGACGCCAGCAATTCCAGCGGATGCCGGCTGACCATGTAGCCGAAGGTCTCCAGCTCGATGAGACACCGTTCCTCCAGGGAGTACTCCGGTATGCGCGGCACAATGTGAGCCAGGCTGCGGCCCAGGGCCTCCGTCACCGTGTTTTCTCCGGGGTGACAGCCTTTCCCGGAGGCCTCCAGCCGCCAGAGCAGTTCCGGCCGGCTGAGCTCGAAACAGTCCAGGGCCCCGCACCGGATCAGGGTGTGCAGCTCCTTGAAGCCCACCCGGGCGCGCCGGCGCAGGTCCGAGAGGGAGGTGAAATAGCCCTCCCGGCGGGCTTTGAGAACGGATCCGACCGAGTCGGCAGAGAGCCCCTTGACGGCCATCAGCCCGATGCGGACGGCGCCCTCCGCGCCGGTGTATTCGTCGGCGCTCTTGTTGATGTCCGGCAGCAGGATGTCCAGGCCCATCCGGCGGGCCTCCTGGATGTAGGCGCCGGGGCCGTAAAATCCGCCGCCGTTGGACAGCACGGCGGCCATGAACTCGGCCGGGTGGTGGGCCTTGAGATAGGCCACCTGGAAGGAGAGGGTGGCGTAGGAGGCGCTGTGGGCCTTGCAAAAGGCGTAGCCGGCGAAGCTGGCGATCTGCCGCCAGATCTCGCCGGCCACCCGCTCGGACACGCCCCGGCGCCGGCAGGAGCTCACGAAGTCCCTCTGCAGGCGAGCCATGGCCTCCCGGGAGCGGAGCTTTCCACTCATCGCTCGCCGCAGCAGGTCGGCCTCTCCCAGGCTCATTCCGGCCAGGTGATGGGCCACCTTGATGACGTCCTCCTGGTAGACCATCACGCCGTAGGTCTCTCCCAGGAGCTCCTCCAGCTTGGGATGCAGATAGCGGACCTGGGCCGGATCGCGATGCCGGCGGATGTACTGGTCCATCATGCCGCTTTCGGCCACGCCCGGCCGGATCACGGAGCTGGCGGCGGTGAGCCCCTCGAAGGTGTCGGTGCGAAGTTTTTTCAGCAGCGACCGCATGGCCGGCGACTCGATGTAGAAGCACCCCATGGTGCGGCCCTCGCGAACGAGATCGCGGGTGGCCGCGTCGCGGAAGACCGCGGGCGTGTCCTCCACCGGGGGGGCGCGGCCCTCATGCTGCTCCACGGCCTCCACGGTGTCCTGCAGCACGCCCAGAGAGCGCTGCCCCAGGAGGTCGATCTTCACCAGGCCCAGATCTTCCACGGCGAGCATATCGTACTGGGTGATGATCAAACCCTTGGGGGCCCTTTCCAGGGGCAGGTCGTCGGTCAGGGGGGTGGGAGATATGACCATGCCGCCGGGATGCACCGAGAGATGGCGGGGATAGCCCCGGATGCGCTGGGCGGCGTTGATCACCGTGCGGTACGGTTCCCGGTCCAGGGGCAAGTGGCGGCATTCGGGAAAATCCTCCCGGACGGTGCGCAGGTCCCGCACCCCCCAGAAGGGGATCGGAGAGGAGAGCCGGCCGATCTCCTCGGGCTCCAGCCCCATGACCTTGGCCACCTCCCGGACGGCCGAGCGGGCCCCCAGGGTGACAAAGGTGGAGATCATGGCCACGTGGTCCTGGCCGTAGGTCCGGTAGACGTATTCCAGAATCTGATCGCGGCGCTTCCAGCAGAAGTCCAGATCGATATCGGGGGGAGATGTCCGCTGCGGATTAAGGAAACGCTCGAAGTAGAGGTTGTGGGCCAGGGGGTCCACGTGGGTGATCCCCAGGCAGTACGAGACGATCGAGTTGGCCGCCGAGCCCCGGCCGATGGCGGGGATGCGCATCGCCCCGGCCCGCCGGGCGATGTCCCAGACCACCAGGAAATAGGTGCTGAAGCCTAACTGTTCGATGGTGTCCAGCTCGTACTTGAGCCGCTCGATGGCCGGCTCGGTCAGAGGGCGATAGCGCCGCTTGAGCCCCCGGAAGGAGATCTTCCACAGGTAGGAGAAGGGCGTCTCCCCGGGGGGCAGGGGAAAGCCGGGAAAACGGTGCCTTCCCAGGTTCAGGTCCAGCCGGCAGCGCTCCCGGATGGCCTCGGTGTTCTCCAGGGCTTCGGGAAACGCTCTCCACAGGCGCTGCATCTGCTCCGCGGCGGCCAGATAGTTCCGGGCGGTGGCCTGTTCCTCTCCGCCCAGGGAGAACAGCGTCCGGTTGGCGCCGATGGCCCGCAGCAGACGGTGCAGGGGGTGGTCGGCGGCCCGGACGAGGTACACGTCGCCGGTGGCCACCAGGGGAACGTCCCTTCTGTCGGCCGTCTCCACCAGGCGTTTGATCCGCCCCCGGTCCTTCTCGTTGGCCGCCGGGGTCAGCTCGCCGTACAGGCGGCCGTCGGCGGATGCCGGAAGCCGCTCCAGCAGGGCCGGGTCGGCCGTCAGGATGATGACGCCCTCCGGGGGC
This sequence comes from uncultured Gemmatimonadota bacterium, assembly GCA_964584035.1. GTDB lineage: Bacteria > SM23-81 > SM23-81 > SM23-81 > SM23-81 > CAZOYL01. The sequence goes on from CAZOYL010000161.1 coordinate 4,353, forward strand.
TCCTCCAGCTCCTCGGCCAGGCGGAACCCCTCCTGGAGCTTGCGGCGGGTGATCAGGCGGCAGATGCGGGAGAACCCGCGGCGGGTTTCGGCCAGCAGCACGGCCCGCATCCGCGGATCCCCGGGGTCGTCCAGCTCGACGCCCAGAATGGGCTGCAGGCCCCGTTCCCGGGCCGCCTTGTAGAACGGTACGGCTCCGTACAGCCCGTTGCGGTCGGTCAGGGCCAGAGCCTTCATGTCCAGCTCCCGGGCCCGTTCGGCCAGGTCCTCGACGGTGGCCGCCCCGGACATGAAGGTGAAATTGCTGTGAACGTGAAGGTGGGTGAACGGGGGCAGGCTCATCGCAATGCCGTTCCCAGATGCAGGGCGTCCGCGCCGAATTTTTCACGGACGAGGTCGGCGCTGCGCAACAGCCGGGCTCTTCGAATATGCTCCGAACGGTCGAACAGGGTGCCCTGGGGATCCCGGGCGGTCAGGCCGGATAGCTTGATGCCCAGCAGACGGATGCGCACCCGCCGGGTGAAGGCCTTTTCTAACAGGGCCCGGGCCGTCCGGAAGATGGTCACATCGTCATCGCTGGCAGGGATGGTCCGGGAACGGGAGATGGTCTGAAAATCGGCGTAGCGCATCTTCATACCCACGGTTCCGGCCGTCATTCCCTGGCGGCGCAAAGCGTAGCCGGCCCGTTCGACCAGGCGGCAGAGGGTCGCTTCCAGGATGCGGGGATCGACCGTGTCGGTGTCGAAGGTGGTCTCCCGGCTGATGCTTTTGGGCTCCCAGGATTCCACCACCGGCCGAAGACAACTTCCCCGGGCCCGCTCGCTCATCTGCCGGCCACATGCGCCGAAGACGGCCGACAGCAGGGCCGGGGGCAGCCCGGACAGGTCGCCGATGGTGCGGATGCCGAGCTCATGGAGCCGGTCGCGGGTTTTTGGGCCGACGCCGGGAAGGTGGCTCACGGGCAGAGGCGCCAGCAAAGAGGCCTCCTCGCCGGGGAAGACCCACAGCAGCCCGTCGGGCTTGCACAGATTGGTGGCGATCTTGGCGATCAGTTTGTTGGTTCCCAGGCCGATGGACGACGGCAGGCCGAGCCGTTCACGGATGTGCCCTTTGATCCCGGCGGCCGCGGAAAACAGGTTCCCGTACAGGCGTTCGCAGCCGGTCATGTCCAGGTAGAACTCGTCGATCGAGGCCGCCTGG
>CAZOYL010000162.1:0-5409 GCA_964584035.1 uncultured Gemmatimonadota bacterium
GACATCACTACTCGATCGTGTTCGGCAACTACGTGGAGGAGCTGAAGCACCTGGCCAGGATCCTGGGCATCAAGTTCGTGTATAACCGCTAATCCCTTAGCGGCTAGCGGCTTACATCATCTATCAACTTCTGGCTTGTGGTTTCAGATTGTGCTGTGTGGTCGTTAAGAAAGCAGGTCAGATATTGTCGGAGTAAGGAAACGAAAATATGGAAAGCAACTGGCACGAAAAATACTACCGCCGTATGCTCCTGGATTTCCACATCCACGAGTGGAATCCTGAATTCCTTTCGCAATTCGATGCAGAGGAGTTCGCCGACAGCGTGGCCGCCGGCCGGATGAAAAGCGCCACCATCATGACCAACACCCACACGGGTCTCTGCAACTATCCGACCAAGGTGGGAAAGCAGCATGAAGCCTGGAAGGGGCGGGACGCCATCGCTGAGATGATCAATGCCCTGCACGCGCGGGACGTAGCGGTCATCCTCTACTACTGCACGATTTACACGGATTGGTATTGGGAGCAGCATCCCGAAGCCAGGATCGTGGACGCCGATGGAAAGAGCGATAAGCTCCTCATGGGCAACTTCGGCAATCCCCGCCGCTTCAGCGTGCTCTGTCCCAATAACCGGGAATACAGGGAGTTCGTGGCGGCCCAGCTGAACGAGTTGTGCGACCGCTACGAGTTCGAAGGGGTCTGGCCCGACATGACCTTCTGGCCCACGGTCTGCTTCTGCCCCGCCTGCCGCAGGCGCTACGCCGAAGAGGTGGGAGGGGATATTCCCCGGACCATCAGCTGGGAAGAGCCGCTCTGGGTGAGTTTTCACAGGAAGAGACAGGAGTGGCTGCTGGAGTTCATTCACCTGGTGACCTCGACCATCAAGAAACGCAAACCCGAGGTGACCGTGGCCCATCAGTCCCAGACCTTCAACCACGACTGGATGTTGGCCCCCTCTCTGGAGATGGTCGATGAAAACGACTGGCTTTCGGCGGACCTGTACGGGGACAGGCACACGATCGGTTTTTTCGCCAAACTCTTCTACGCCGTCAGCCTCAGGAAACCCTTCGAGCATCTCAACACCTGGTGCTATCCCAATATTCACGAGCACGTGATCACCCGCACCACGGAGGAGCTGCGGGCCAACGTTTTCGCCGCTTTTTCGAATAATGGGGCCATGTCCTTCATCGATGCCGTGGATCCTAGCGGTAAAGCGCACCGCCGCAACTACGAGCGGGTGGCGCCGATCTTCGAGGAGCTTGAGCGCTATGAACCCTACGCGGGAGGTAACTTCTGCCAGGATATCGGGATCTATTATAGCTTCGACAACGTGTTCGATCCGGCGGAGAACGGCCGGTCCCTCACACCGGCCCGCTACTGCTTCCAGCCCGGCACCCCTCCCCAGGGCGCTACGGCCCACCGCAGCGCCGCTCTCAACCTGGCCAAGACCCTGCAGCATTGGCACCTTCCCTTCGGGGTGGTGACTAAAAAGGATCTATCCCGGCTCTCGGAATACCAGGTTATTGCTCTGCCCCACGTGATCATGCTGGATGAGGAGGAAGTGGACGGCCTGCGTAGCTACGTGGAATCCGGGGGCAGTCTCTACGCCAGCAAGAACACCTCCCTGATCAGTAACGAGGGGGTGCGCCGGAAGGATTTCTCCTTGAGCGACCTGTTCGGGGTTTCCTTTCAAGACGAAACCGAATCGATCCTCACCTACCTGGATCCGACACCTCAGGGTACCGCGCTGTTCGGAGAGTTCGGCGGACAGTATCCGCTCACCCTGCGCGATTCTCAGCTCCTTGTTTCGGCGCATGAAGGGGCTGAAGTTTTGGCCACGGTCACCCTGCCGTACTCGGATCCGACGGGAACAAAGTACGCCTCGATTTTGACCGATCCGCCGGGCATCGGCACCGAACATCCTGCGTTGGTGTGCAACCGCTTCGGCAAGGGTAGGGTGCTCTATGCGGCGGGGGTGCTGGAGAGTGTGGACCACCACTGCCAGAGGGATGTTCTGGTGCGGCTGATTCGCAGCCTCTGCCCGCAACCGCTTTGCTTCGAAGCGCAGGGGCCCAAGTGCGTGGAGCTGACCCTGTTCGACCAGCCGGAGCAGGGGCGCTGCGTGCTTCACCTGCTCAACATCCAGGGAGAGATGCCCAATGTGCCGGTCCACGGCATGACCGTGCGGCTGAATCTCCGGGGCAGGACCCCGGGAAAGCTTGCCCTGATTCCTTCCGGGGAGGCTCTCAACTACCAGATCGATGGGCCGTGGCTGGTCTTCACGGCGCCGGAGCTCAAGGACTACCGGATGGTGTGTCTGGAGTACGAGCAGGATAGTCCACATGCCGGCTGAACAATCGCAAATAAATTAAAATACGTTTTTATAGGAGGAAAGAATGAGTCGAGTGATGTTCATCGGGGGTCCCGGAAACATCTCCACCAGCGCGGTGCAGGAGATCCTGGACCGCAACCACGAAGTGGCGATCTTCACCCTTCCGGAGAGTCCCGACAAAGGGATGAAAAAGAACGTGAAGTTCTACCGGGGCGATCGTAACAACGCCAAGGAGATCCGGTCCGCTCTGGACGATTTCAAGCCCCAGCTGACCGCGGATGTCTGCTGTTTCACCCCGGCCCAGGCCAAGGGGCTGGTGTCCGTACTCCGGGGCAAGGTGAGGAAGCACCTGTTTGTCAGCACCTGCGATGTTTACGGATATCCGTTGAAGCGAATTCCCTTCCGGGAATCCGATCAATTCAATAAGACCATTTCCCAGTATGCGACGGACAAGTTGAAGTGCGAAAAGATCTTCTGGGCCGAGCACGGGAAGGGAAGCATCCCCCTGGCCGTGGCCCGGCCTTCCTATTCGTTCGGCCCGCCCTTCGTGCTGAACTTCTTCTCCCGCTTCGGGGGCCTGGAGCTCATGGCCCGCCTTCGGGCCGGAAAGCAGGTCGTGGTTCCCGGTGACGGGCGAACTCTGGTCCATCCGTCCTCGGCCTACAACACCGGTCGCATGATCGCCGAGATCATCCTGGATCCCCGAACCGCGGGGGAGGGTTTCACCTGCGGGCATGAAACCTATATGAACGCGGATGAGTACTATCATCTGTTCGCCCGGGCACTGAAGGTGGAAGCCAAGATCGTACACATCCCCAAGGAGCTGCTGTACCCACTGGAGAAGAAGCTGATCCCAGACGATCTTCTTAGCGAGCTGACCGGTTTCCACGTAGCCTTTTCCGAGGACAAGTTCAAGAGCTTCTTCCCGAACTTTGAGTGGAAGAAAACTCTGGACCAGGCGGCCCGGGAGTACGTGGCTTTTCACGACAAGGCGGGTGATATACCTCCGTTCGAGAAGAACTACGAGGACCGGTTGATCGCGGCTTGGAACAGCTGCAAGAAAGCGTTCAAACCCTAGGGAGTTGAAAATCCCTTTCGTCGGTCGCCTTGCTCTTTCCGGTCCTGTGGGATAGCCTGGAGACGATTCAATACCCCAGGTGCAGGCACAGGGAGTCGCAGATGAAACAGGCGGTAATGACGGAACCGGGAAAGATCGAGTTACGGGAGGTGGCGAAGCCGATCCCGGGTCCCGAGGAGATCCTCATACAGATCAAACGCATCGGGATTTGCGGTTCGGATATCCACGTGTATCACGGGTTGCACCCCTACACCGGGTATCCGGTCGTTCAGGGTCATGAGGTCGCGGGCGTGGTGGCTGAGACCGGGGATTCGGTTCACGGATTCGAGCCGGGGGATCCGGTAACCTTCATGCCCCAGATAACCTGCGGCCGCTGCTATCCCTGCCGTCACGGGCAGTATCATATCTGCGATTCTCTCAAAGTCATGGGTTTTCAGGCCAGCGGAGCCGCGCAGGAATACTTCGCCGTACCGGCGGACAAGGTACTGAAAATCCCTGCCAAGATGAGTCTCGAGGAAGGGGCGATGATTGAACCGACCGCGGTCGCCCTGCACGCCCTGGGCAGGGCCTGTCTCGGATTGGGAAGCGGCCTGGAGGGAAAGAAGGTCGTGGCGCTCGGTGCCGGCCCGATCGGAAACCTGGTCTCCCAGTCAGCAAAAGCTCTCGGTGCGGAAAAAGTCCTGATCACCGATTTGAGCGAGTTTCGCCTGCGGATCGCGAAGGACTGTGGAATCGATTTTCCCGTCAACCCCCAGAACGAGGAGCTGGAGGCCGTTATTCAGAAGAAATTGGGAGAGGAGCGGGCTGACCTGATCATGGAGTGTGTGGGCAGTGAGGCGACTATCAGCGATGCTGTCGCCTGTGCACGAAAGGGTTCGACAATCGTAATTGTGGGGGTTTTTGGGAAAAAACCGATTGTCGATTTGGGGCTGGTTCAGGATCGTGAGCTGAACCTTCTGGGTACATTGATGTACCAGCGAAAGGACTACGAGAAAGCGATTGAGCTGATCGCCGCCGGCAAGATCCACCTGAAGGAGCTCATCACCGACACCTTTCCTTTTGAAGAGTACCGCAAGGCTTATCAGCACATTGAGCAAGCCGGGGATAAAGCGATCAAAGTGATGATTTCTCTGTGAGTTTGCGCAAACCAGTGTAGAAATTCCGGGCAGGTAGATCTCCGTTAAGCAAGATACGATCCACGCACGAAACACACAAACCCACGCTTTTTCAGTTAGCCGCTCCGCCGTCATGGTTCTATCTGGACAATATAAAATATGCAGAGTGTGCCGTGCATCCAGGATAAGTCGAAGCGAGACTTCAGCGCTGTTTTTTTCGAGGTGGACCTGTAGTGTTGCGAACTTTTAGGGACGGATCTAACAGGATCTTGATGAGCTGTGAATTGTCCCGGACTCCTTCGAGCAGATTGAGCAGATTGCTGATTACTAAACGAGCGCTTTCTCTCGCATGGCAATCCACAGTGGTTAGTTGAACGCTGCTGTGAGAGGCGATTGAAATATCGTCAAATCCGACAACCGAAAAATCCTCGGGGATCCCGTAGCCGTCTTTGAGCAAGCTGTCCATCACCTGGAGGGCCATCAGATCGTTCGCCGCTATTATGGCGGTCGGCGGATCCGGAAGGGCGAGCAGTTCTTTGACGCAGCGGCCGGTTTTTTGCCGTTCGTATCCGCCCTCCTTGATGTAATGGGGGAAGATGTTCAGGTCCAGTTTCTTGCACGTCTTGATGTAGGCATCAAGGCGTTCCATACCCGTAGAAAAAGTCCGGGGTCCTGAAATAAAGCCGATTTTCCTGTGCTGTAGATCGTATAGATGTCGAACCGCAAGATCTATCCCCTTGTAGTTATCGCATCCGACAAAATGACCCTGGTACTTGTGCAAATGTCGGTGATACATGATGCAGGGAGCACCCTGCCGCAACAAATCGCCGACAGTTTTGTCCCTCAGTTCGACAGAAGCGAATATGTAGCCATCTACTTGTTTCTGC
>CAZOYL010000163.1:0-1656 GCA_964584035.1 uncultured Gemmatimonadota bacterium
GCCGCATCGGGCAGCATCATGCGCATCTTTATGTTCGAAGGATTGCTGGTCGGTCTGGTGGGGACCCTGCTGGGCTGTCTGGGCGGATTTCTCATCTGCTGGGCGCAGGAAACCTTTCATTTTTTCTCCCTGCCGGCCGAGATCTATTTCATCAACACCCTGCCCGTCGAGATGAAGGTTCTCGATTTCGTCAAGGTGGCTACGGCCGCCATGACCCTGTGTTTCCTGGCCACCGTCTATCCGGCCCGCAAGGCCGCCAAACTGGTGCCCGTCGATGCCATACGATACGAATAGGGCCGTCGCCCTGGAAACGGACCGGGAACGGGCAGCGGTACTGCTCGAGAGCAGGGATATCCATAAGAGCTACCGGTCCATAGCGGGACGCCTGGATGTCCTCACGGGGGTCGATCTGGAAGTTCGGCGCGGAGAAATCGTCGTGATCGTGGGCGCCTCCGGAGCCGGGAAGAGCACCCTGCTGCATATCCTCGGCGCTCTGGATTATCCCACCAGCGGGCAGGTTCGTTTGGACGGCACCGACCTGTTTTCACTTTCCGACCGCCACCTGGCCAGGGTGCGAAATAAGACCCTGGGATTTGTCTTTCAGTTCCATCATCTCCTTCCGGATTTTTCCGCCCTGGAGAATGTAGCCATGCCCCTGCTGATCGGCGGCCGGGAGCCGTCAGCGGCCAGACAGGCGGCTGTGGAGATCCTGGACGAGGTCGGTCTGAGGAATCGGGCCTATCAGAAACCCAACCAGTTATCGGGCGGTGAACAGCAGCGCGTGGCCGTAGCCCGTGCCCTGGTCAATGACCCGCTGGTTGTGCTGGCCGATGAACCTTCGGGAAATCTGGACCGCTCCAATAGCGATATGCTCCACGATCTCATCTGGCGGCTGAGCCGTGACAAGCGCCAGGGATTCGTCATCGTGACACATAACGAGAAACTCGCCCGGCGGGCCGATCGGCAGCTTCAGCTGGTCGATGGACAATTGAACTCCATGAACGGATAACTCGGGAGCGGGCATGCTCTGTCAGCGTTGCGGGAAAAACGAGGCGACCATCCAACTGACCAAGATCGTGAAAGGGAAGAAAACGGTCCTGAAGATCTGCATGGAATGCGCCCAGAAGGCAGGGTATGAGAACTCGCTTTCGACGGGGAACTTTCCGGTGTCCAGTTTTCTCGGCAGCATCATGCCCGAGAACGCCAAGAACGATGCCAATTCCCTGCCCCAATTGAAGTGTCCGGGGTGTCACTTGACCTATCGAGAGTTCCGCAGCAGCGGTCAGCTGGGATGCCATCAGTGTTACCGGACGTTTTTCGACCATCTCAAGGATTTGCTTCGCCGTATCCACGGCAGCAACGAGCACCTCGGCAAGGTGCCCCGGGCTTCCAGAGATAAATTTATAGCCAGGAGGAAGTTGAACAAGCTTCAGCAGCAGATGAAGATGGCGGTGGAAAGCGAAGATTTCGAGCGGGCCGCCACCCTGCGCGACAAGATTCAACGCCTGCAGCATATCGAGAAGAAAATATCACCGGAGGAGGCTCCGGAGTGAAACTGGATGACCTGATCCATTGGAGGAGGCTCCGGAGTGAAACTCGATGACCTGATCCATCGAAGGAGGCTCTGGAGTGAAACTGGATGACCTGATCCATCGA
>CAZOYL010000163.1:1756-5339 GCA_964584035.1 uncultured Gemmatimonadota bacterium
GACCTGATCCATCGAAGGAGGCTCTGGAGTGAAACTGGATGACCTGATCCATCGATCGGCCGTTTGGCTGGATGGCTCCGGACCTGAATCGAGCATCGTTCTGAGCAGCCGGGTTCGACTGGCTCGAAATCTCAGCGATGTTCCTTTCACCAATCGCTCCAGTGCGGAGGAACAGCAGTCGGTTTTGGAGAAATTCCGCCATGCCTCGGAGGATGCCGGTATCCTCCACCGGGGCGCCCTTCTGCAGATCGATCATCTTTCCATGCTGGATCGGGCCTTTCTGCAAGAACGGCACCTGATCAGCCCGACGCTGATGGAGATGGATCTGAACTCGGGATTGTATATCGATGAACGCGAGATGGTCAGCGTGATGGTCAACGAAGAGGATCATTTTCGTCTTCAGGTTATACAATCGGGCCTTCGCATCGAGCCGACATGGAAGATCATCGATCGGATAGACGATCAGCTGAGCGATCACCTGGGTTTTGCCTTCTCCGAACAATACGGCTACCTGACGGCCTGTCCCACCAACGTGGGAACGGGCATGAGAGCATCGGTCCTGATTCACCTGCCCGCCCTGGTGCTGACCAAGGACATCGACCAGGTGATCAAGGGTATCGGCCAGGTGGGATTGGCGGTGCGCGGGTTTTACGGCGAGGGCACGGACGTGCTGGGCAACCTCTTTCAGGTGTCCAACCAAGCCACGCTGGGCCGGACGGAGGAGGATATCGTCGATAGCGTTCAGCGATTCACCAATCAGATTATCGATTTTGAACGGAAGGCGCGTGAGACACTGCTGTCCGAAGCGCGTCACCAGATCGAGGATAAAATATGGAGAGCTTACGGATTGCTTCAGCACGCCCGGGTGCTCTCCTCACAGGAGCTGATGAGCCTGATCTCGGCCGTGCGGCTGGGCGTGAGCATGGAGATCATCACCAGCGTATCCATCGCCACGTTGAACACGCTGATGATTCTGATGCAGCCCGCTCACCTGCAGAAGCTTGCCCGGCGTGAGATGGATGCCAATGAACGGGATATCCGGAGGGCCGAACTGGTCCGAGAAAAACTTCAATTGCTCGCCCCGGATGATGGAACCCGGCGGGCTTCCCCGAGACGATGACGAAACAGGGAGGAACCCTGAGATGAACGGCATGTACACCGACCGGGTCAAACGGGTTTTAACGCTGGCCCGGGAAGAATCGGTCCGGCTCCATCATAATTACGTGGGTACCGAGCACCTGCTGCTGGGCATTCTGCGGGAGGGGACCGGTGTGGCTGCTTCCGTTCTGGTCAGTCTGAACCTGGGACTGGATGAGGTGCGGCAGGCGGTCGAGGAGGCCATCCCGGCCTCATCGGGCGCACTGACCATTGGGCAGATTCCCCTGACGCCCAGGGCCAAGAGAGCTCTGGAGCAGGCTTCCCATGAAGCCAGAGGTCTCAATTCCAAGCAGGTGGGTACCGAGCACCTGCTGCTGTCGTTGTTGGCCGATCCCAAAGGTGTCGCCGCTCAGGTCCTGCAGAACTATGATATCAGCTACAACGAGGTCAAAGAAGAGTTGGAAAAGATGGTCTCCAGCGAATCCAAGGGAGAAGCTCGCAGCAAAACTCCGGCCATCGATCATTTCGGCCGGGACTTGACGGAACTGGCCAAGCAGGATCAGCTGGATCCCGTCATCGGACGGGATAAAGAGATCGAGAGAGTATCCCAGATTTTATCGCGGAGAAAGAAGAACAACCCTGTCCTGATCGGCGAGCCGGGTGTCGGGAAGACGGCCATCGTGGAAGGCCTGGCCCAGCACATCGTGCAGAACAAGGTTCCCTATGTTCTCCGCGGAAAGCGGCTGGTGGCCCTGGATCTGGCGGCTATCGTAGCCGGTACCAAATACCGCGGCCAATTCGAGGAACGGCTCCGGGCCATCATCAATGAGATCAAAAAGGCTCAGGACGTTATCATCTTCATCGACGAGCTGCATACCATCGTGGGAGCAGGAGGAGCCGAGGGAAGCCTGGACGCATCCAATATCTTCAAGCCGGCTCTGTCGCGGGGGGAGCTCCAGTGCATCGGAGCGACGACCCTGGACGAGTACCGCAAGTACATCGAGAAGGACGGCGCCCTTGACCGGCGTTTCCAGACCATCGTAGTCGATCCACCGACCAAGGAGGAGACCATCGAGATCCTCAATGGACTGAAGAAACGCTACGAGGATCACCATCGCGTCAAAATAACAGACGAGGCCATCCGGGCTGCGGCCCGTCTCTCCGATCGCTACATCACCGATCGTTATTTGCCGGACAAGGCTCTGGACGTCATCGACGAGGCGGGCTCCAGGATTCACCTGGCCAGCTGCAGCGACTCGGATGAGATCCAGGGTCTGGAAAAACAGATCGAGAACGTCAACGAGGAAAAACGCCGCTGTATCAACCGGCAGGAATTTGAGAAGGCCGCACGACTCAGGGATGTGCTGGCGGATCTGGAGGAGAAGCTGAATGCTGCTCGTGAGGAGCACTGCGTCGAGTTGGGCGAGGAGGATGTGGCCGATATGGTTTCCCGCATGACGGGTATCCCCATCTTCAGGCTGGAGGAACAGGAATCGGCCCGGCTTCTGCGCATGGAAAAGGAGCTGGGGAAAAAGATCATCGGCCAGCAGACGGCCATCTCGGCCGTCGCCCGGGCTATCCGGCGGAATCGGGCCGGGCTTCACGATCCCCGGCGCCCGATCGGGTCGTTCATTTTTCTGGGCCCCACCGGCGTCGGGAAAACGGAGCTGGCCAGAGTACTGGCCGAGTTTCTCTTTGATGACAGGGACAACCTGATTCGGTTGGATATGTCAGAGTATATGGAGAAATTCAACGTCTCCAGACTCGTGGGTGCCCCTCCGGGGTATGTGGGTTACCAGGAAGGCGGGCAGCTGACCGAAAAAGTGCGACGCAAATCTTATTCAGTGGTTCTGTTCGACGAAATCGAGAAGGCTCATCCGGATGTCTTTAATATCCTGCTGCAGATCCTGGATGAGGGCCATTTGACCGATAGCTTCGGCCGCAAGGTGGATTTCCGAAATACCGTGGTCATCATGACTTCCAATATCGGCACCCGCGAGGTCGGTAAGGGTCAGGGCATGGGCTTTCATAAGAGCGGCCAGAAGGAGCAATTCGAGCAGATCAAGTCCCGAATAAACGAGGCCCTCAAGAAGACGTTTAATCCGGAATTTCTCAACCGGATCGACGAGAGCATCGTGTTTCATCCGCTGGGCAAGAAAGAGATCCTCCAGATTATCGACCTGCTCCTTGTAGAGATCGGCGAGCGGGTGGCCGAGCAGAATATAACGGCGACCCTAACCCGGGAGGCCAAAGATCTCCTGGTGGAAAAGGGCTTCGATCCGCTCTATGGGGCTCGTCCGCTGCGAAGGGCCCTGCAGCGATTTTTTGAGGATCCCCTGGCCGACGAGATCCTCAAGGGAAAGTTTCCCGAGGGAGCTGAGATCAAGGTCAGCCGTCGGGGTGACAAACTCACATTTGCCAACTCAAAGTAAAATAAAGACTGGTCGGTCTCGGGGGGGGAGCAACGGTCTCCCCCGGGTTTCTG
>CAZOYL010000164.1:0-5325 GCA_964584035.1 uncultured Gemmatimonadota bacterium
GGCCATTTCGGCCCACAGCCTGGGCATGGCCCGGATCGTCAGGGACGCCGGCACGGAGCTGTTGGCCTTCTATGCCGACGATGACAAAGAGGTGGACCGCACCGGACTGCGTTTCAGGGTGGGCCAGCTCCCCGCGGTGGGCATCTCCTTCCTGCGCGTCAAACCGGTGCAGGCCGTTCCGGTGTTGACCGACCGGACCGTCAGCCAGGGCGTCAATCAGGGAGACTGGGCCTTTCTGCCGGCCACCTGGTGGCGGCAATTCTATCCCCAGTACTATGACTCCACCGGCCAGGACACCCGCAGCTTCGACGTGGAGCACTACTTCCACTTCACCGAGTTCGAGATCGACCGGGAAGCCGACAAGACCTACGCCGCCGACATCCGGGTGCCGGTGTTCTCCGAGGCCCTCTCGCTGTATGGCGAGGTGGCCCTGCGCCGCTACCCGACCATGAAGGCCGTCTCCGATGTGCATACCTACAAGACCAGCGCCGGCTCCGTGGAATACGATACCAGCGCCGTGATCTTCGACGAAAAATACGATACCGACCGTTTTCTGGGGGGCCTGATCATCAGCCCGAACGAGGCCCTGGAGCTGGAGTTCAGCTACGAGCAGGAGAACGGAAAGGTGACCACCAATCTGGGACGGTCAACGGACGATCCGGCCACCTACGAGCCCCGCATAACCCTGTTCAGCGGCCGGGCTCATCTGAAAGCGCCGTCGGTGTCGCTGCTATTGAATCCGGAGCTGGCCCTGTCGTTCATGCTGGAGAAACAGGAGCTGCTGGAGGGCTTCATCTACGGCGAGCAGTGGGCTTTCTACGAGTATCCCCGCTATGACCGCTATGGATACGTGAACAATTTCCACGACCTCTATCTGCGCGACGCCAAGCAGACCCTGACCCTGCAGTCCAGCCTGTCCTTCTCCACGCCGGCCGAATGGCGCTGCCATGTCGAAGCCAAACACCATCGATATACCATGGAACAGGTGGGGATCGCGGGCGGGGATCTGGTCAAGAACGATGTCTTTCTGAAAACGTGGGAGATCATCGCTCAGGCCGAGGCGCCCATCGTCGGACACCTCTGGGCCGGGGCCAACCTTCGTGTGCAGACCTACGAGTACGGCAGCGAGGAGCTGATGTACTACCGGCTGTATTACGGAAACCCTTACGTGGAGATCTCCTACCGCCCCTCGCCGAATCTGGAGTTCAGCCTGGGCTGGGGGGTCAATCCCATCGACCGGTTCGATCGCTACCGGCGGGCCCGGGGACGGGTGGACTTTCTGGCGGGGCAGATCGATCTGCTCAGCAATGTTCCCAACTACCGTCGCGACAACGATTATAAACTGGGGCTGATTCGTCAGGCGGAGGAGACTCTGGAGGACGAACATCGCCTAACAGCCGTCGTCGAGGTGAATTTCTGACATGAAACCTATCGGAAAACAACGGTTCGTCAAAACAGTGTTCGCCGGAACGGCCCTGATCTTTCTGCTGGCCGGTTCCCTGATGGGCTGCGCCGCCCTGAATGCCATCAAGGACCGTCTGCCGGCGCCGCAGCGAGTCGAGGGCGGGGTTCTGTTTCAATACGATGCCCCGGCCGCCCAGCGGGTCAATCTGGCCGGCGAGTTCAACGACTGGGGCGGCACCCTGATCGGCCCCTTCGATACCACCATCGACCCCATGACCAAGAACGAGAAGGGCGTCTGGCAGATCGTCATCCCCCTGGATCCCGGGCGGTATGAGTACAAGTTCGTCCTGGACGGCGGAGTGGTCTGGAAACACGACCCCAACAACGCCGAGCGGGTCGATGACAGTTACGGGGGATATAATTCCGTCATCGTGATTAAGTAGGTTTGGTCGAAAGGAGCGTTGCTGAAGATGAAAAGATCTCCGCTTGTGGCCATACTGATGACATTTCTTCTCGCGGCCGGAATGCTGATGATCGCCTGCGAGGACACCATCAATCCCGTCTCCGACAGCTGGAGATCCTGGGAAAACGGCGACACCGTTCCGGGATACGTGCTCTCGGAGCCGTCCGGAAGCCGGGCCGACGTCCGGGCCAAGGCCCAGATGTGGGATAACTACTACGCCCTGGAGCTGGCCTGTGCGCTGAACACCGGACACTCCGACGACAATGTTTTCCAGGTCGATACCACATTGGTCTTCGCCGTCATCATCTCCGACAACTCGCAAACGGTCTGGAACGGCGCGCCCCTGATCCATCTGGTCTGGTCGGACACCGACCTCGAGAGGCCCGACACCGTCAGCGTCTACGACCTGACGGCCAACGGCCGCCCCGCGCCGACCATCGACGGCGACGGCAGCGACGAGACCTGGGCCAGCGGGATTCCGGAAACACAGCTGGCCATCGGCGCCCTGGTCGGAGACAATGGGCTTCGGGAGGCCTACCTGGCGGCCGCGTATGACAGCACGCACATTTACTTCAAGCTGGCCTGGCCCGATCCGACCAGCACGATGAGCCTTCAAAGGGACATGTGGCATTTCGACGGCAGAGCCTGGACCCAGGAGGGGCAGGATGACATGGCCGTATTCTTCTTTCCCACCGACCAGCCGCCGTCCGACTGGGAGACCATGGGCGCGGGCACCATCGATGCGGAAGATGGAACGACCACCGACGGCATACTCAATGCCTGGGGATGGACGGCCGGCCTGACCAATCCCCTGGGCTATGCCGACGATCTCCTGGCCACCGCGACGGAGCTGGCAGGAGATGCCGGCACGCCGGTTTTTCATTTGAACTACGATGCCGCGAAATCATATCCGCCGCAAGTTCAACATCCCGGCATCGAATCCAGCCAGGGGTCTGACGTGCTGCTGGAGAACGAAGCGATTCCCTTCGAGGAAACCATCAGACCATAGGGGGCACCCGATGTTGTCCGGAAGAGCGGGAAAGCCGGCCGCGCCGATGGCGCTGATCATTCTCCTGACGGCCTTCCTGGCCGCCGGTCCGGCCGCGGCGGCCGAGATCCTGTTTCAGGCCGCCGACCCCGCCGGCGATGACACCGGCGACGGGGACTACGTCTATCCCACTCATCAGGTCTTCGGCCAGGGCGGTCAGGCCGACCTGACCGGCTGCACGATCTCCCGGGACGAGGGCCACCTGATGATCAAGATAACCTTCCGGGACCTGGTGGATCCCTGGCAGGTAGGCAACCGGCTGACCTTCGCGGCCGTCGCCATCGACACGGGCGAGGGCGGCCAGGAGATGCTGGGGCACAATGCCGGCGCCTACCTCGTGCATCCCGCCGAGCTGCAGATCTTCCTGGCCGGCGACACCTGTGAGATCATCGATGCCGGCTGGAACACCCTCAGCTCCGGCGCCCGGTGCGATGTGGACTGCGGCAAAGATGTAATGCGGTTCACCGTGCCGCTGTCCGACGTCGGCACCCCCACCCCGTCGTGGCGCTATACCATCGCTGCCGGCCTGCAGGACGACTATGGCGCCGGCGGCCTGGGCGACTTTCGCATGGTAGAGGCCCAGGCGCAGGAGTGGCGGGGCGGCGGCGGGGTTGACGAGCTGGACATCGATCCCAACATCTACGATCTGATCCTGCCTCCGGCCGCGACCGGCCGTCCGGATCTGTCGGGCCAGAAACACAGCGCCCAGGAAAAGATATTGGGCTCCTACAGCCTGGAAAAAGGTCAATACGTTTATCTGCCCTCGGCGAACTGAGGGTTTCACCAAGCGTCTCTTTTACGAAAGGAGGACGTCATGAAGAAGTGGTTCATGCAGACGTGGACCGTGCTGTTGGTCGCCGTTCTGACCATGGCCCTGCTGGCCGGCTGCGCCGGGACGAAAAAGAGCGTTGTCATGGAAAAGGCCGGCGCCGGCGCGCCCAAGATCACCTCGGAGGGTGTCGTGTTCAACTTCAAGGCCCCCGCCGGAACCAATGCCGTCTATCTGGCCGGCGAGTTCAACGGCTGGCGGCCCGATCTGGACCTGATGAACGACGACGACGGCGACGGCACCTGGACCATGACTTATGATCTGGCTTCGGGGACCTATCAGTATAAGTTCGTGGCCGACGGCAGCTGGTATCAGGATCCCGGCAACCCGAATGCCGCCCCGGACGGTTTTGGAGGGAATAATTCGGTCATCGTGGTGCCGTGATCATTCCGGGTCCAAAGAAATCGAAGGCCAGCCCGGCAACATCTTTCACGATGATGCGAACAGAGAATTGTCTTTCTGAGCGGCGCTGCGCGATGTGGTCCGCGGTGCCGCTCAGAAGCTGCTTGGGATTGACTTGAAGGTTCTCCGATATATTTTTTCAACGAATTGTATATCAAGGGGTTGGCGATTTTCTAAATCGGATAACCCCTTTTATCTTGCCTGCCATCGTTTTAAATATTCCTTCTGCTGTGATCAATCAAAAAACGCCTTTGGAAGACCTTTCAGCGTCCGGATGACCTTTTCCAAGGAGGCCCCCGATGACCCACTTCCGACGACTGGCCCTATGGCTCCTGTTGCCATTGCTCTTTTCTCTTGATGGGCAAGCCTGGGGCGGAGAGGGCGGTCCGGTCATGACCGGCGATGGAGTCCGGTTCACCGTTCTGGCCCCCGGCGCCGAGCAGGTCTTTGTGGCCGGAACCTTCAACAACTGGTCTCCTGACCGGGATGCCATGACCGAGGTGGAGGACGGCGTCTGGCAGCTGACCATGAACCTGGGCGACGGACGCCATCAGTACAAGTTCGTCGTGGACGGCGACTGGCGTCAAGATCCCGATAATCCGGCCACGGCCGGCGATGGATACGGCGGAAACAACTCTGTACTGGTCATCCAGGGGGGGCACATCGCCCCGGCCGGCCAGGAGGGACCGGTGACGGCCACGCGGGTGCCGGCCCCGCCGAAACGACCCATTCACCTGGCCATCATCTGGCACCAGCATCAGCCCATGTACGACCGGGACCCCGAGACCCGGGTCTACGCCAAACCCTGGGTACGGATGCACGCGGTCAAGGATTATTACGATATGTGCGCCATGCTGGAGGACTATCCCAACGTCCATGCCACTTTCAATCTGGTACCTTCTCTGGTGTTCCAGCTGGACGACCTGATCTCCGGGGCCAGCGATCGCTACCTCGAGCTGACCCGGAAACCGGCCGAGGAGCTGACCGCAGAGGACCAGGAGTTCATCCTGCGGCGGTTCTTCGACGCCAACTGGGATCACGTCATCGGCATCCACCCGGGATACCGGGCCCTGCTGGACAAGCGGGGCCGGACGGTCACCGACCAGATCATCGCGGCGGCCATGGACCGATTCGCCGTCCAGGATTTCCGCGACCTGCAGGTGTGGTTCAACCTGGCCT
>CAZOYL010000165.1:0-3680 GCA_964584035.1 uncultured Gemmatimonadota bacterium
GGACCTGCGAGCCAACGTCAAATACAGTCCGGCCAGCGGGAAATATAAGGTCATCATCATCGACGAGGTCCACCAGCTGACCACGGAAGCATTCAACGCTCTGTTAAAGACCCTCGAAGAGCCTCCGGCCCATGTCATCTTCATCTTTGCCACCACCGAACCGCAGAAGATCCCTCTGACCATTCAATCGCGCTGCCAGCGCTTCGACTTCCGGCGCATACCCACCCATCACATCAAGGAACGGCTTGAGATGATCGCCGAGAGGGAAGAACTTAAGGTGGAGGCCGGCGCCCTGGGGCTGGTCGCCAGACGAGCAGAGGGCAGCATGCGGGACGGCCTCAGCCTCCTGGACCAGGTGGTCTCCTTCGCAGGAGAAAGCATCACCGAGAAGTCGGTGGCCGAGGCCCTGGGCCTGGCCGGTCAGGACGTGTTCTTCCAGCTTCTTGATGCGTCCAGGGCCGGAAATTCCAGGGAGGTTCTCCAGATCATGGCCGCCGTGGAGGAACACGGCTGGGACATGGAGGATTTCGCCGATGGCCTGCAGGAACACCTGCGGCAGCTGCTGATCACCAGGATCGATCCGCAATCTCCTGAGCTGGAAGGTCTCTCTTCGTCCGACCGGGAACGATTCGGCCAACAGAGCGGCGATCTGGAGGAGGAAGACGTTTTACGCATGATCTCTCTGGTCTCGGCGACGAAAAGCCAGCTGCGTTACAGCAATCGACCACTGTTCCTGCTGGAAACCCTGGCCGTGAAGCTGGCCAAGATGGATGGCGCCGTGCGCCTGAAAGAGCTTCTCGAGGGTTTGGACCGGTTCTTAGGCGGGCGTCCGGCCGAGACGGCCCCGGGTCCCGAGAAATCCACCCCCCGGGCGGCGTCTCCGGCTCCGTCGATGCCGTCGTCACCGCCGGCGCTGTCGCCACTGCCAACGCCAACGCAATCGTCATCGCCGTCGCCGATGCTGTCTCCGCCGTCGCCGTCGGAGAACGGCAGCGGAGATCTGTGGAACCAGGTCGTCGATCGGGTCACCAAGAAAAAGTCCGGGCTCGGAGCTCTGCTGCAGCACAGCCAGCTGGACGAGATCGAGGATAAAGTGATGACTATCGCCTTCCCCAAATCGTGCAATTTCCACCGCCAGCGGGCCCAGATGCGGCCGAACCGGGAGATCATCGAGGAGGAGGTTTCCGCCGTCCTGGGCAAAGAGGTCCGCGTCCGCTTCACGCTGGCCGATCACATCCGGATGGAACCATCACCGCCCGAGAGAATCCCTTCGGCCGGGGGCCCCATCTCGACCGAGACGATCATCAAAAACGAGCCCATCATCGGAGACATTCTCACCAGTCTCGATGGAGAGATCATCACTTAGCAGAGGAAACAGCATGTCGAATCCCTTGAATGCGATGCTGAAACAGGCCCAGCAGCTCCAGAAACAACTGGAACAGCTTCAGGACGAGCTGTTGGAAAAACGGGTGGAAGGCACCGCCGGCGGCGGCATGGTCACCGTGGTGGTCAACGGCAAGGGCGAGATGGCGGATATCAAGATCGATCCCGAAGTGGTGGACCCCGAGGACGTGGAGATCCTCGAGGATCTCATCGTGGCCGCCGCCAATCAGGCGCGAGAGAAAGCCCAGCAGTTGGCCCAGGAGGAAATGGGCAAGATCACCGGGGGGATGATGCCCCCGGGATTGGGCGGCCTGAAGCTGCCCGGGCTGTTCTGAGCCGCCGTTTCACAATGGACCGTTAAGACCATGCTGAAAACCTCCGAATCCATATCCAGGCTGATCGATGAACTGGCCAAGATGCCCGGGATCGGGCCCAAGACGGCCCAGCGGCTGGCGTTTTATATCCTCAAGATCACCGGCGATGAGGCGCTGGCCCTTTCGGAGGCCATCACAGCGGTCAAGGAAAAGGTCCGCCGCTGTTCCACCTGTTTTCACATCACCGAGGAAGATCCCTGCCTTATCTGCCGGGACGAAGATCGTGATCCGGCCGTCATCTGCGTGGTGGAGGAGGCCAACGACGTTTTAGCCCTGGAGAAGATCGCCGAATTCAAGGGGCGCTATCACGTCCTGGGAGGAGCGCTCTCTCCGCTGGACGGCGTCGGGCCGGACGATCTGCATATCCGTGAACTGCTGGGGCGACTGAAAGACGGGGTTCGAGAGGTGATCCTGGCCACCAATCCGAACGTGGAGGGCGAAGCCACGGCCCTGTATCTGATGAAGCTGATCAAACCGTTAAAAATCAGGATCACCCGGGTGGCTCGCGGCCTGCCCATGGGAGGAGATCTGGAATACGCCGACCAGGCCACCCTGACGAGGGCGCTGCAGGACCGTATTGAGCTGTGATGACCGATATCTAACGATCATCGAACCCTTCCTCGACTTCATGAAGGAGGTTTGTATGTCAGAAATGATCGAAATCCGCTGGCACGGCCGGGGCGGACAGGGAGCTGTGACCGCCGCCAAGATCCTGGCGGAAGCCGCTCTCGGCGAGGGACGCCACATTCAGGCTTTTCCGGAATATGGCGCCGAGCGCCGCGGGGCGCCGGTCCGGTCCTTCACCCGGATCAGCGATGATCCCATCGTCCTCCACTCCCCCATTCACACGCCGCGCGCCGTGGCCGTCCTGGATTCGACCCTTCTGGATGCCGTGGACGTCACCGAGGGACTTCCCGAGGACGGCGTTCTGGTGGTCAATACGCAGGATGAGCCCGCGAACGTGAGGAAAAAATTGGGTCTCAAGGGCGGTCATGTGTTCACCGTGGACGCCACCCAGATCTCCATCGATTGTCTCGGAAAGCCCATCCCCAATGCCCCCATGATCGGCGCCATCATGAAGGCCACGGAAATCCTCCCGATCGACGGGGTGATCCGCGGTTTCAAACATAAGTTCTCCGAAAAACTGAGACCGGAAATGATCGCGGGCAACGTCAAAGCGATTCAGCGAGCCTATGAGGAGGTGAAAACCGAGTGAGCCAAGCCAAAGAACCCGGATATAAAGATCTGGCCATCGGAGGAAAAATACTGGAGGCCGGCAATTCAGAACAATATGAAACCGGCGGATGGCGCTCCTATCGGCCCATTCACGATGACGACAAATGCATCGACTGCCTGCTGTGCTGGATTCTCTGTCCCGACGGCGCCATCATCGTCAAGAACGGCAAGTGGGCCGGCTTCGACCTGAAACACTGCAAAGGCTGCGGCATCTGCGCCGAGGAGTGCCCGCCGAAAGTGAAAGCCATTACGATGATCCAAGAGGAGAAATAACGCCCACATTGGGAGGAAAAATATGGCCAAGATTCTAGCGTTGACGGGAAATGAGGCCGCCGCCTATGCCATGATGCAGATCAACCCCGATGTGGTGGCTGCCTATCCCATCACCCCACAGACGGCCCTGATGCAAAAATTTGCCGATTTCGTGTCCGACGGCGATGTGGACACCGAACTGATCCTGGTGGAATCGGAGCACAGCGCCATGAGCGCCACTCTGGGCGCTTCCGCCGGAGGAGTGCGGGCCATGACGGCCACTGCCGCCAACGGTCTGGCACTGATGTGGGAGATCGTTTACATCGCCGCTTCCAACCGGCTGCCCATCGTCATGCCGGTGGTCAATCGGGCCCTGTCAGCCCCCATCAACATTCTCTGTGACCACAGCGACACCATGGGCGCCCGGGACTCGAG
>CAZOYL010000165.1:3690-5211 GCA_964584035.1 uncultured Gemmatimonadota bacterium
TGGATCCAGCTTTACAGCGAGAACGCCCAGGAGGCCTATCACAACCCCATTCAGGCGATGCGCATCGCCGAGCATCCCGATGTGCTCCTGCCGGTCATGGTGACCCTGGACGGATTCATCATCAGCCACGGGATGGAAGATGTGACCATCCTGGAAAAGCCGGAGGTGCAGAAATTCATCGGAGAGTACCATCCGCATTATCCCCTGCTGGACGCAGACAAACCGGTCAGCTACGGCCCCATCGATTTTCACGACTACTACTTCGAGCACAAGAAACCCCAGGTCGACGCCATGGAGAATGCCTTCGGGGTCATTGAGGAGATCGGCCGGGAATTCGGCCAGCTGTGCGGCCGGGAGTACGGGCTGTTCGAGACCTATCATATGGAAGACGCCGAGGTGGCCGCCGTCGTTTTGGGATCCACGGCCGGAACGACGCGCTACGTGGTCGATTCCCTGCGCCGGCAGGGCGTCAAAGCCGGCCTGCTGAAACTGCGGGCCTTTCGCCCCTTCCCGGCCAGGCAGATCGCCGAGACCTTCAAGCAGCTCAAATCGCTGGCGGTCATGGACCGGGCCATCTCCTTCGGTGCGCACGGCGGACCGCTGTTCATGGAGATCTGCTCGGCCCTGTTTAACGCCCATGTGGACATCCCGGTGCTGAACTTCATCTATGGTTTGGGAGGCCGGGCGGCAGAGATCGAGAACATCGAGGAGGTTTACGCCCGTCTGCAGAAGGCTGCTCAGACCGGACAGGTCGATCAGGCGATCAATTATCTGAACCTGCGTGAATAGGAGGGGCCATGGCGAGCCTCAAAGAACTCTCCAAGAAGAAGGAACTGCTCTCCGGAGGCCACCGGATGTGTCCCGGATGCGGCTCACCGATCATCATCCGGCAGGCCCTGCTGGCCGCCGACACCAATGTGGTGGTGGGTTCGGCCACCGGCTGCCTGGAGGTGTCCACATCTATCTTTCCCTACACCTCGTGGAGATGCTCCTGGATCCACAATGCTTTCGAGAACGTGGCCTCCACCGTCAGCGGTGTGGAAACGGCCTATCGAGCGTTGAAAAAGAAGGGCAAGCTGGATACGGATTTCCGATTCCTGGCCATCGCCGGCGACGGCGGGACTTACGATATCGGACTTCAGGCGCTGTCCGGAGCCCTGGAGCGAGGTCACCGCATGCTGTACATCTGCTACGACAATGAGGCCTACATGAACACCGGCATCCAGCGGTCCAGCTCCACGCCCCTGGGGGCACACACCACCACCAGCCCGGCCGGAAAGGTAATCCCCGGCAAGCGTGAATTCCCCAAAGATCTGACCGGCATCGTGGCCGCGCATAACATCCCCTACGTGGCTCAGGCCTCACCCAGCCACTGGAAGGATCTGACGAACAAGGTGGCCAAGGCCCTGGATGCGGAGGGACCCAGTTTTCTGAACATCATCTCCCCCTGTCCGCCGGGCTGGCAATATCCCCAGCACCTGACCATCAAGATGGCCAAGCTGGCGGTGGAAACCTGTTTCT
>CAZOYL010000166.1:0-5184 GCA_964584035.1 uncultured Gemmatimonadota bacterium
GGCCGAGGACCATGGCGCCTTGAGATACCAATCTCATGCCCTCATGGCCGGGGCCACATCCTAGATCGAGGATGCGTGGATTGGCCGGCAGATAGGATAGAAATTTTTGAATCGTCGGCATGAGGATATCATTGGGATACCACTGCTCGGCGACTTCCTTGGCGGTGGCATCATAGAACCGTTTGGTATCTTCATCTAGAGACATGGTTTTTACGCCCAACTTATAAGTAGACCGTTTCCAGAGTAAAAATTTTAAATATTGAACCTTGGGGCGTCTTTTTCCCCCTTGTAATATGCCGGACGGATGTGCCCGCAACCGCCCCCACCACCCGCATCAAGCTCGGCTCGAGAAATATGTTTGTTGGTTATCCGGCCCCGGCGAGATATGTTTTATACGCTGGTCTTATCCTTCAAAGTATCCATCGGGCTGCGGACAGCCATAGGGCCGCGATTGAGCACGTGGGTATAGATCATGGTGGTCCGCAGGTCTTTGTGACCCGGCAGTTTCTACACGATGCGAATGTCGGAAATATCTTCCAAGAGCTGAATTGCGAATCTGTGGCGAAAGGTATGGCAACTGGTCCGCCGGACGATCTCGCCCGGGCCGCCGATCTCGCGTCCCAGAACGTGGCGGTACAGAAACAGAATGGCGCTGAGGGCCTGTGTCTAGGTCGAGGCCCTGTCTTTCTCGGTGATGTCCAGATGCGACAGGAAGCGATTGATTTCGGCCTCACCCATTTCAGCCGGATGGCGTTTTCTCTGAAAGAGGATAAACCGTCTGATCCAGGCCGAGCAGGCCTGTTCCGTTCTGCGATTGTAGTGTCTGGTTCGCAGGGTGTCTCTCACGTGCAGCAGGAGTTTCTGCTTATGAGAAGACGGGGGGTGGACTTCGCTGGTGTCTCCGGTCACTGATGCATCACCCCGTTCTGATGTTTTGAGGATGTGTGGTAGCGCGGACGTCGTAGTTTCGGCGATGATATTATATCAGAAGTGTCTTATTATGTCAAGGGTTTTCTCATGCGCTCATCTTGAGAATGAGTTGAATGTGTACCAGATGAAGCCACCAATCGTTCATGTCAAAGGGCTATCGATTTTGAAAAGGTTCTTTGATAAGTCATGACCGTGAAGGATGTCATCCGGTAGCAGTGGGCAGTGGCCCTTGCATTGTTCTCCCAACCGTATAAAAAGGGCGGATTTGAAACCCGCTCCGATGGTTTTGGGAACTCTTGCGTTTTGAATGAACGGGCCCGGCATGTCGGGCCCCTACAGACAGCGCTACCTCAGCAGCACCATCTTCCTCGTCCTGACCCCCTCCTCCGTGCTCAGCCGGCACAGATAGACCCCGGAAGAAAGGGCCTGGCCGGCATGATTCCGGCCGTCCCAGCGAACGGTATACGTGCCCGCCGGCTGCATCCCATCGGCCAGCATGGCCACCCGCTGGCCCAGGATGTTGAACACCTCCAGGTGCACCCGGCCGGCCGCTGGCAGCGCATAGCATATCCGTGTGCCGGCGTTGAAAGGGTTGGGGACGTTCTGCCGGAGCACGAACTCGCCGGGCAGCTCCCCGGACGGGGGCGGCTCAACCGCGGTGACATAGGCGTTAAAAGCGTAGGCCTCGCCGGGCGCCCCGACAGGATCGGTGCGGACGTTGGCCGGCTCAGCCAGGTCCCGGGCATGGATATAATAGCTGACCACGGTGTTGGGCGCGCTCTGCTCCGGGATGTCGCCGGCATAGAGATCCTTGGCGGCCGTCATGGTGTCGGCCTGCCAGAGGGTCTCGGCCGCCGTCCGGTACCACAACAGGGCCAGGCCGATGCCCACGGAGTCCTCGATCTCGGCGCTGACCGCGAAAGGGCCGCCGAAGCTGGTGTCGGTCCACACGGTGGTGGCACTGATCTGGGGCGCGTCGAGGTCGAAATAGGTGGTGCATTGCGGCGCAACGGGCACCGTTTCCCGATTGCCGGCACTGTCGGTGGCCAGGGAATAGAAACCGTAGAAGTGTCCTTCAGCTCCGTCATAGACGGCGGAAGTGACGGTGGTGTCGGCGATCCACAGGGTGGCCGGCGCGCCATCCACCGAGGCGAAGACCGCGTAGGAGGCCACTCCGGAGGCGGGGCCCGGGTCGGCGCCCGACCAGCGCACGGTGAAGCTGGTGGCGCTGGCGTACTCCGGCGAGCTGGCCGTGGAGAAGGGGGCCGTGATATCGATGAAGAAGGTCCAGTTGATATCGGGATTCATGACCCGGCCGTCGGGGTCCTGAGCCCCCATGATATACACCGTGTTCAGCCCATCCCATTTGTTGGCGACGACAGAGCCTGCCGCGATGGTGTCGGCTCCCGTCCAGGAAAGCGAGTCCGCCGACCAGCCGGGGGCGGCGGCAATGGTATGCTCGTCATACGGACTGGCCAGGCCGTAGCTGATCTCTGGCTCCACCGAGACGTCCATCTTGCGATCGAAGGCAAAGGTGAAGTTCACCGGGCCGGCCCGGGTGGGCGAGGGATCGCTGAGGACCATCGACAGCACCACCGGCCGGCTCTGCTCCCCGGTGCCGACCACCGGGATGATGGTGGAGCCTTTGGCGGCGTTGTGCAGAATGGTCAGGGTCCCGGAGTAGCTCTGCGTGGTGTCCGGGGCGAAGGTCACGGTGACGTGGGTGCTCTCGGCCGGAGCCAGGGAAAAGGCGCTGTCGGACAGGGTGAAGACGGGGTCAGACGCGTTGATGTCGCTGACCTGCAGGGTGTTGGTGCCTGTGCTGCGAATGCGCAGCGTCAGGGAGGAATCACCCCCCACCGAAACCTCCCCGAAGTCCAGCGAGTCGGGCGCCACCGTCAGATCGACCGTGATCTGGCCGATGAAGCTCCAGATCGGGCTCCAGTTGCCATACCCGGCCAGGTTGCCGGCGCTGACATGCCAGAAGTACTCGGTGTCGGGCAAAAGGCCGCTGAGGGTGAAGGTGGTGTCGGTGATCCCGCTGGTGTCGGCCGCTTTGGCGGCGAAGGTGCTGTCCTCTGAGACCTGCAGCCAGTACTGCTCGGCGCCCTCGGATGAGTGCCAGCTGAGCTGCGGGCTGAGACCAGCGCTGGAACTGCCGTCGGCTGGAGAGAGCAGTGCCGGCGCCTCGGGCGGGATCACGAAGTCGGAGAAGTCGATGGTCACCAGATCGCTGCCCCCGTCGTTGCAGATGTCGTGGGCCAGGATGTCGCCGGCGTTGTCATGGTCCCAGACGTTGTGCTGAACGAACAGGGTGTCCTCCTCCAGCGGATCCCAGAAAACAACCAGGTCACAATAGCCGTTGTTCCGGATGATGTTTTGGCCGATGCAGCCGTCGACCCCGCCGCCCAGGTCGACATTGCGAATCAACACGATACCGGCGCTGTCGTTGCCGGTGATCACGTTGCCGTGGACCGGGCCGCGCAGCCCATATAATATCATCCCGTTTCCGGTGCAGCCGGTGATGATGTTATCCGCGACCTCCTCACCACCCTTGCTGTAGAAACCGGTGTGCGCCCCGGTGATCTCATTGTCGGCGAACAGGGTGCATCCGCTGGCGCTGTAATAGCCGATGCTGCCGCCCTGTATTTTATTGCCCGTAACTACGCCCCCGCCGGAGACGGTGAAAATACCGGCAGTCTGCCCGGTCTGGTCGGGCTCCAGGATGATCTCGTTGCCGATGATGTTGGTCGGATATCCGCATGTTAACTCCATCCCGGAACATTTGCCGACACAGTCGATGTCGTTGTTTCGAATGGTCGCCGACCCGGATGAGTTTTTGATGGCGAAATCTTCGGCACTGTCGCCGATGGCCTCGTAGTGGATGATGTTGTTCTCGATGAACTGAGACTCAATACCCCATCCGCCGCTTTTATCGACGATCCTGCCATTGAGAATGGTGTTTCCGGAGATAGTGGTCCAGTTGGCCCCGCTTTTATCGACGATGCCGCTTTGAAACGTATTGTCCGTGATCTCATAGGTATGGGCCGCGCCGGATTTCAGCGCGATGCTGTCGGCCTCGTTGTCGTGGATGATGATCAGGGTGTTCCAGCCGGCACCCTGTTTGCATTCTATCCCCCCCGCCAGGGTGTTCCCCTCGATCAGGTAGGTATAGGCCGGGATGGGAGCGATATCGGTGACCTCGACGAATCCGTGGCTCAAGTCAATAGAATGAGCGGAGTTGTTTCTGACGATGTTCCCGCCGACCACCATGCCGGCGCCATGGCTGAAGGCTATCTCTTGCTGGACAATATTATCCTCGATATCAAAATAGGCGATCGGGCCCAGGGTGTCGCCATTGCTTCCGCCGCCATGATAGATGAAAATATTGTCGCATTGGCATTCCCGGACGACACTGGTTTTGTCGAATTCGCCCGCTTCTATCATTGGCCGGTAGAATACGAAATCGTCGAAGCCCAGCCGGTGCAGCTCGTCGGCCAGATCGCTGTAGGTGGTGTCTCGGATGTCCCCGTTGATGATCGTATTGCCGGCGTCTTCCCCGATCAGGGCCAGCCCGGGCTTGATGAACAGGGTGTCGCCGGGCGACAGATAGCTGCCCGCGGCGATGGAGACCGTGTCGCCGGCCGCTGCGGCGGCCATCCCCTCCTCGACGGTGTTGTATGGGTTAGCCGGCGTGCCGTCCTCGATGCCGGTTGTGTTGCTGTCATCGACATAGATGGTGGCCGCCCAAGCAGCGCCCGCCAGTACGAGCAGCGAGACAGAAATGGCGATGAGCAACTTGGTTCCAATGTCGAACCTTGAAATTGCCATTCGTCGTATCGTTTTCATCGTTGCCTCCTCCAGGGCGTGAGTATCCGAAAAGAAACAACGCAATCCAAAGGAAATTTTACCGCAGCGCGCCCCGGTTGTCAAGAAAAATCAGGAGGGCTCACGCATGTGCTCTCCTCCGCAGAACCATCTCTTCACGGATCCGGTCGCCGAAGCCGTTTTCCTCGAGCCACAGGTCCCAGCCCGGTTCCCGATGCTCTTTCCCTATTGACAAACAGTGTCCGATATGATAAAATGATAAGAAAAGGACGATATTCTATGAGACGAACGATGCCGTCCATCACCGGCGGTCCATCGTTGCTGCCGAACACGTCCCGGCCGCAGAAAATCTTCCACTTCAGGATCGACCCCCGGCTGCGGGCTGGAGCTCTCCTCCTGACGGCGATCGGCCTGCTGCTCCTTCTT
>CAZOYL010000167.1:0-5057 GCA_964584035.1 uncultured Gemmatimonadota bacterium
GATCATGCTTCCCGTTCTGACCATCCTGGCCGATTTCGTGGCCATTCTGGGCGGCTATCTGGTCGCCCTTCTGTTTCTCCAGGTCAGCTCTCATACCTTCCTCAGCGGCCTGAAAATGTTCTTTGATCTTCGGGATGTCCTGGCTGGACTGGTGAAGGCCTTTGCTTTCGGAGGCATCATCTCCATTATCGGCTGCTATCAAGGATTCCAAACCAGAGGCGGAGCCAAAGGCGTGGGCCAGTCGACCACACGGGCGGTGGTCGTCTCATCGGTGCTGATCCTTATCGGTGACTATTTACTGGCTTCGATAATATTCTGATGAACACCTCTCAGGAACTGATGATACGGATCGTGGATCTCCATAAGCGGTTTGGAGATCAACAGGTGCTCAACGGCATCGACCTCGAGGTGGGCCGCTGCGAGACGCTGGTCATTATCGGCCGCAGCGGCTGCGGCAAGAGCGTCCTGGTCAAACATATCAACGGGCTGCTCAAGCCGGATAAAGGACAGATTTTCGTGGATGAGGAAGATATCACTCTGTTGAGAGGGAAGCGTCTGTTTCAAATTCGTCGGAAATTCGGCATGCTGTTTCAGGGTGCTGCCCTGCTGGATTCCATGACGGTAGGGGAAAACGTCGGATTGGGACTACACCATCACACCCGTTTGAGCGACAAACAGATCCAGGAACGGATCCGAGAGAAGCTCTCGCTGGTGGGCCTTTCTGGACTGGAAAACAAATACCCGTCGGAACTCTCCGGTGGAATGAAAAAACGGGTCGGCCTGGCCAGAGCCATGGCCCTGGATCCGCAGTGCATCATCCTTGACGAACCCACCACCGGCCTGGATCCCATCATGGCCGATGTCATTAACGAGCTCATTCTGCGGCTGAAAAAAGATCTGTGCATTACATCTGTCGCCGTGACCCACGATATGGTCAGCGCCAACAAGATCGCTGACCGCATCGCCATGCTGTATGAGGGCCGAATTATCTTCGATGGTCCCCCGGAGGAGATCCAAAGAACGACCGATCCGGTGGTCCAGCAGTTCATTAGGGGAAACGCGCAGGGTCCGGTCAAGGCCGTATAGGTGCTGAAATGCCCAAGCAGAAAACGATCTATGTGTGTCAATCGTGCGGATACCAATCACCCAGATGGATGGGGCGCTGTCCCGATTGTGACAGCTGGAACAGCCTCACCGAGGAGCTGGAGCCTGCTCGTCATACGGCCAAAAGGGGACCGGATCGACCCGGGGCCGTCTCGACGGTTCCGGTTACCCAGGTGAAAATGGAGGATCATCAGTGGATTCCAACCGGCATCGGAGAGTTCGACCGTATTTTGGGAAACGGCGTCGTATCGGGCTCGCTGGTGTTGGTGGGCGGAGATCCGGGCATCGGGAAATCCACCCTGATGCTGCAGGTGGCCTCGCGTTTGGCCAAGGGGGGACGGGAAGTTCTCTATGTATCCGGGGAGGAATCGACCGTCCAGACCCGGGGGCGGGCCGAGAGGCTGCAGGCTCTCAGCGATCACCTGTCGCTCTATCCGGAAGTGAATCTGGAACAGATCCTGCAGACCGTGGAGCAAGCCCGCCCATGGGCCGTGGTCATCGATTCCATTCAAACGGTTTATCATCCCGAACTTCAGGGACCGCCCGGCAGTGTCAGCCAGATCCGGGAATGCACCGCCGGCATCATGCGGCTGGCCAAATCGCTCAATGTCACCTTTTTTCTCATCGGCCATGTGACCAAATCTGGGGCCATTGCCGGTCCCCGGCTGCTGGAACATATGGTCGATACCGTGCTGTATTTTGAAGGAGACCAGCATCATGCCTATCGAATCTTGCGGGCGGTGAAAAACCGTTTCGGGCCCACCGATGAGATCGGCGTATTCGAGATGAGCTCCGCGGGTCTTCTGGAGGTCGCCAACCCCTCTGAAATCTTCCTTTCGCACCGGGGAGAGGCAGCCTCCGGATCGGTGGTCGTGGGCAGCGTGGAGGGCACCCGGCCTCTGCTGGTGGAAGTTCAGGCTCTGGTCAGCGGCAGCAACTATGGCCTTCCTCAGCGGGTGGTCAGCGGATTGGAGCATGGTCGCCTGGTC
Organism: uncultured Gemmatimonadota bacterium; assembly: GCA_964584035.1. GTDB lineage: Bacteria > SM23-81 > SM23-81 > SM23-81 > SM23-81 > CAZOYL01. The sequence goes on from CAZOYL010000167.1 coordinate 2,094, forward strand.
ATGCTGCTAGCCGTGCTGGAAAAGCGCTACGGGCTTCGTCTGGGAACCCAGGATGTGTTTCTCAATGCCGCCGGCGGCATTCGGCTCAACGGACCTTCCGTTGATCTGGGCATGGCGGCAGCGATCGTCTCCAGCTATAGGGACCGGCCGGTGGACTCCAAAACCGTGGTCGTCGGAGAGGTCGGACTGGGGGGAGAGGTGCGTCCCGTGCGGTTGATTCAGAAACGCATCCGGGAGGCCCAGAAACTCGGGTTCACTCGCTGTGTCGTGCCTCTGGCCAATGTTGCCGAATGGAACGGCAAATCAACCATTCGTGTGTCCGGGGTGCGGGATGTGGGCGAGGCCATGGACGAACTTCTGGGGCCCTGGAGAAGAAAACGAACTGCTCGGTAGCGTGTTCTCGACGAATCGCATAACGGCGGCAGAGAGGGTGATGTGCCCTTACATTTCGATGTCATCGCCAGCGACCAGGAAACTTCAGCCCGGATCGGACGATTGAACACCGCGCATGGAGAGGTTCTCACTCCGGTGTTCATGCCGGTGGGCACCCAGGGCACTGTTAAAACACTGTCTCCCCTGGAACTGAAAGAGATCGGAGCCCAGATCATTCTGGGGAACGCCTATCATCTGTATCTCCGGCCGGGACCGGAGATTGTCGCCGAGGCCGGCGGCCTGCACGATTTTACCGGTTGGGAGCGGCCGATGCTGACCGACAGCGGCGGCTATCAGGTCTTCAGCCTGGCCGATCTCAACAGAATCAACGAGGAAGGAGTCGCCTTCCAGTCGCATCTGGACGGTTCCCATCAGATGTTCACGCCGGAGCGGACGATGGGCATCCAGCATGCCCTGGGCGCTGATATCATCATGTGCTTCGACGAATGCACTCCATATCCCTGCACCCGCCAGGCGGCCTCAACATCCATGGAACGGACCGTGCGCTGGGCCCAGCGGTGCCAGCGGGAGCACCGCGATCTTCAGCAGACCGACCATCACGACCAGGCTTTATTCGGCATCGTCCAGGGCAGTACCTATCCGGATCTTCGTCAGGCATGCGCCCGGAAGCTGGTGGATATGAACTTCCCCGGCTACGCTCTGGGCGGGCTATCGGTGGGCGAGCCGAAGACGGCCATGTTCGAGATGATCGAGACCACTATGCCGTGGCTTCCCGAGGATAAACCACGCTATCTGATGGGGGTGGGATTTCCGGAAGATCTCATCGCCGCAGTAGCCCGGGGTGTGGATCTGTTCGACTGTGTCCTGCCCACCCGGAATGCCCGCAATGGATCGGTGTTCACCCAGGCCGGGCCCTTGGTGGTGAAAAACGCAGCCTATGCCCGTGATTTTGGACCTCTGGACCCGGACTGCGACTGTTACACCTGCCGGAACTTCAGCCGGGCCTACCTGCGGCACCTGTTCCAGGCCGGGGAGATTCTGGCGCCACGCCTGGCCACGCTGCACAGTCTGGCCTTTTACATGTGGCTGATGCGGTCAATACGCCGCAGCATCCGGGAGGGCTGTTTTTCATCATGGAGCAGGGAGTTTCTTGATCGGTATCATGAAAAAAAGAACTCGGAGAAAACGACCACCTATACAGGAGGTGAATAGTGAGCCATATCCTTTTGGCCATGTCCTCATCAGGGCAGAGCGGCGGAGCCGGGGGGCTGGGCATGCTGCTTCCCATCATCCTCATCTTCGTGATCATGTATTTTCTCATGATACGGCCGCAACAAAAGAAACACCGGGAACATCAACAGATGATACAATCGCTACGGAAGGGCGACCGGGTGGTCACCAGCGGCGGGATGTACGCCACCGTGCTGAACATCAAAGAGAAGGAGAATGTGGTCGTGATCAAGATCGCCGAGGGGGTCAAGGTCGAGATCCAGCGCAACTCCATCGCCGGATTGATAGAAAAAGGCGAATGAGCCGATGCGATTGATCTTCATGGGAACGCCGAATTTTTCGATACCCAGCCTGCAAAAGCTTTTGGACAGTGACCACAACGTTCTGGCCGTGGTCACTCGTCCGGATCGGCCCCGGGGAAGAGGTTTGAAGAAATCCTCGCCTCCGGTGAAGGACCTGGCCGTCTCCCGGGGTCTGCCGGTCCTGCAGCCGGAAAGTTTGAAAGATCCGTCTTTCATCAGGCAGTTGTCCGAATACCGGGCCGATCTCTTCGCGGTGGTGGCCTTTCGCATCCTGCCCCGGGAAATCGTCACCATGCCGCCCAAGGGGACCATCGATCTGCACCCATCGCTGCTGCCCCGTTACCGGGGGGCGGCTCCCATCCAGTGGGCCATCATCAACGGAGAGACACGAACCGGGGTGAGCGTTTTTTTTATCGGCGAAACGATCGATGCCGGGGATATCATCCGGCAGAGAGAGGTCCCCATAGATACCGATGAGACGGCCGGAGAGCTGAGTGAAAAGTTGTCACGGGTGAGTGCCGCCGTTCTGTCGGAGGTGATCGATGATCTGGACCGGGGTGAGGTCACCACGGTAAGACAAACGGAGACTGAACCCAGCGAAGCGCCCAAGCTCACCCGCCAGCAGGGATGCATACAGTGGGACCGGACGGCCCTGGAGATCAAGAATCTGATACGGGGACTCAATCCCAAGCCGGGTGCCTATACATCCTTCACTGGAAAAACGATCAAGCTCTATCGGGCCGAACTGGCCGGTCCCTCACAGGACGGAACCGTTCCGGGAGGGATAACGGCAGCCGATGGCCACAGCGGGCTGATCGTCAACACCGCTGCTGGGCAGCTGTCTGTGAAAGAGATCCAGCTGGAGGGGAAAAGGAAAATGAGCTCTGAGGAATTTCTCAGGGGATTTCACCTTCAGGTCGGAGACCGAGTCCCCGAGGAACACGAAGGAGAACAGGCTTCGTAGCGGGAAGAAGATGTTGTCCAGGGCGTACCCGACCCGGGCGTATCCGTTCATCGGAACGAAGACAATGTCATCCGG
>CAZOYL010000168.1:0-5006 GCA_964584035.1 uncultured Gemmatimonadota bacterium
GAACGTCAACATCGCCATCGAGCTGGAGGCCCTCAGCTACCGTTTGGCCTCCGGCGAGGGCTGACCAAGATGCGCTCATAAAGGCCGGGTTATTAAATAAAAGCGGATCTTAAAAGAAAGCCGGTTCTGTCGAACCGGCCGGATCAGCGGTGCATGGGAATGTCCAGACTCATCAGGTCATGGGCCACACGGGTGTTGGGAAACACGGCCCGGGCCTCCTCCAGAAGAACCTTGACGCTGCGGTACCGCTGGCTGATATGGCTGAGCAGCAGCTGACCCACACCGGCGTCTTTGGCCACCCGGGCGGCCCCGGCCGCCGTGGAATGGCCCATCTGAAGGGCATCCTCGGCCAGCTCCTGGTCGAACATCCCATCGTGCACCAGCAAATCGGCGCCCCGGGCCAGTTTCACCACCGCCTCGCAGGGGCGCGTGTCCAGGGCGTGGACAAACGAGCGGCCCGGACGCGGGGGACCGAGGACCTCCTCCGGCCTGACCACCCGGCCGTCCTCCAGGGTCACCGGCTGCCCCCGCTGCAGGCTGCCGAACCGGGGACCCTCCGGAACTCCCAGCTGTTTCGCTCGCGCCAGGTTGAATTCCCCCGGGCGCTCCTCCTCGGTGAGCCGGTATCCCAGGGCGAAGATACTGTGATCCATGGGACTGGCCGTGATGCGGTAGCCCTCCCCCCGATCCACCGATCCGCCTTCGCTTTCCTTCACCGTCAAACCGTATTCGTGATGGAACCGGAAGGTCTTCTGGGCCACCCTGACGAATTGTCGCAGGCCGGGAGGCCCGTAGATGGTCAGCGGCCTGTCCCGCGACAGCAGGGACATGGTCATCAGCAGGCCCGGCAGCCCGGCCAGATGATCCCCGTGAAGATGGGAGATGAAGATCTTGGTTAGCCGTCCGTACCCGATGTGCGCCCGGCGCATCTGCAGCTGGGTGCCCTCGCCGCAGTCGAACAGGAGCATCTCTCCTTTGCGGATCAGGACGGTGGCCGGAAGAGACCGGCGGACGGTGGGAATGGCTCCGCCGGTGCCCAGGGTGACGATTCTCATCTCCATGGTCTGTCGCTCCGCGATCCCCTCGGTGATCGCAACATGCCAGGCATCCGTCGCTTACAGCTCCGGATCGATCTGTATGTTGCGCTGGGTAAAATTGACGATATAGAGCCCGACAAAAAAAATGGTCATGGCCAGCAGCAGGGCGATGATCATGATCATGGCCGCCATCCAGGAATAATGGAGAACGCTGATCCACCTGTTTCGCGGTTTTAGCATGGGGCACGGAAAATGTTTCTCTCTCTTCTCCTCAGAAACTGACCACCTTATCGGCGGCCACGATCCCTCGAACCAGATCCTGCATGCTGCCGATGCGGGCGCCCTCTATTCCTCTCCGCCATCGATCTGCACCATCCTCCGGTGACGCCTCTCGAAGGTGGCGATCTGCGAGTATCCGACCTTCTTCAGCAGATCCACCGCCCGGTCGAAATCCATGCCTACCTCCCGGGGATGATGGGCATCAGAGCCCAGGGTAACGGGCACATCGTGCCGGCGGCATAGCTTCAGGATCATCTCGCTGGGATAGATCTCCCGGCAGGGCCGGCGCAGGCCGGAGGTGTTCACCTCCACGCACACGCCCGACTCGGCGATGACCTCGACCGTCCGCTCGAGCAGCTCATCGATCTCCGGCTGGGCCCAGTGATCGAATTTCTTGATCAGGTCCATGTGTCCCATGATATCGAACAGGCCGCTTCGGGCCGAGCGCTGGATCAGCTCGAAATAGTCCCGGTGGGCCTGTTCGCGATCCCGGCCCCGGTAGTGATCGGGATACAGCCGGGAATCGTCGAAGCGCCAGTCGCCGATGATGTGCACCGAACCGTATACGTAATCGAAATCATATTGGTTCAGCAGATCCTTAAGGTCCGCCTCGTGCCCGGGAACGAAATCGGCCTCGACGCCCAGCCGGATGCGCGGCCGGTCGTATTGTTTCTGCAGCGCACGGACCTGGCTGACATAGAAGGGCAGCTGATCGGCGGCCATGGCCAGCTGGGGATCCTGAACGTGGAAAGTGGGGGCATGATCGTTGAATCCCAGCTCCTCCAGGTCCTTCTCGACAGCCGTCTGAACATAGGTTTCCATATCCCCGACGGCATGGCCGCACAGCGCGGTGTGGATATGGTAATCCACCAGCATGATGGGTCGACCTCCAGGAGAAAGCGCCGGCCGGAAGGCTCTGCTTAAAAAAGGTTCAACTGGTCCCGTGTTTCGCCCGGGCCTTCTTCCTCGAAGAGGCGGACCTGCCCGAAGACACCGTCATAGCCGGGGAGAATGTGTAATTGCCCCTTCCGCATCCTGAGAATGCCCTGCCCGATCCGTTCCGGAACATCGGCCCGCAGCCGCTCTTCCGGCACGTCCATGAGAATCTGGAACTCCGATCCAACCCGTTGTATCAGATGGTCGTATGCCGACCGCACCGTCACCGTATCGACGCCCTTGCCGGTGGCCTCGGCGATGATCTCGGCCAGCGGGACCAGGTGCTCGCAGGGGATGGCCCCGGGAGGGACATATCCTTCGGGACGGTCGGCCAGCTCCTCGACCCGGTGCATGACCCCAATGGTCAAGCGCTGCCCGCACTGCGGGCAGCGGTCTTCCTGCCGCATCGATTCCCGGGGAGAGAGGACCACATCGCACTTGCGATGCCCATCGTAATGATATTTCCCCTCCTGCGGAAAAAACTCCAGCGTTCGCAAGAACTTGCCGTTGTCTCTGGTCTTGATGGCCGTCATGATGGCATCGTAATCCAGCTCTGTCTCGAACAGGTTGGCCTCCCGGCCGATCTTCGCCGGGGAATGGGCGTCGGAGTTGGACAGCAGGCAGAAGCGGTCCAGCTGGCTGAGACGCCAGTTCATGGGCGGATCGGAGGACAGCCCGGTCTCCACGGCATGGATATGGCCGATCAGGTCCCCGAAGCATTCCTCGGCGCTGTCGAACCCGGCATTGGCGCCCAGCAGGGAAAACCACGGCGTCCAGATGTGCGCCGGGACGACCAGGCAGCGCTCATCGATGTCCAGTACCATGGTGAGCAGATCCCTGGCGCTCAGCTTTAGCTGGGGCCGTCCGTCCGAGCCCAGCTTTCCATAACCCTGCAGGCGGGCGTTGATCCGCTCGGCCGTTTCGAAGCCGGGAGCGAAGATGAGCGTGTGCATCCGTTTTCCGGAGCCCCCGGAGTAAAAATTATTGCACACCTCGGCCGTGAGAATGAATCTCGTGTTGCCGTTGAGGAACAGACCGTTGCCCAGAGGCTGGAGTTTTTCCTTCAGCTCGGCCAGGTAGAACGGGTGGGTGAAGTCGCCGGTGCCCAGCAGGGCGATCCCTTTGATCTCGGCGAACCGGCTGAGGTGTTCGACATCCATCTCCGGGCTGGTGGCGCGGCTGTATTTGGAATGAATGTGAAAATCGGCGATAAATCTGGGCATGTCAGCCCTCCGGGCAACAACCGGACCCTCTGCTCGTATAATAGATCAGACATAACATAGGCCATCGCCTGATCGATATCAAGGAAAAAGAGGGGCCTGGATTTTCGTTGACATGAGGCCCTTCCTGTCGTATCCTTCGGCTGTCAGCGGGGATTTCGGACAACCAACTTCAAGGGGGAGAAGCCATGCAGATTCGCCGACTTTTCGCGGTACTGCTGCTGCCTGTGCTGCTGGTGATGCTGGCCGGTCATCGCTCGGAGGCCATTCTGGTCCGGGCCGGAGAGGACGTGTTCGTCTCTCAGGATGAGTCCCTGGCTGAAGATCTGGCCCTGTTCGCTTCCACCATCTCGGTGGATGGCTATGTCGATGCGGACGTCATCGCCTTTTCCCGGAGCATCATCATCACCGGCGTTATCAACCAGGATTTTCATGGCGGCGCCGAAATGGTGGACATGACCGGTCAGGTGGGTGATGATTTTCTCGCCGGCGGTCGATATGTGGACGTTCGCGGTCCGGTGGGTGATGACGCCATCGTCTTCTGCCAGCGCTTCACCCTGGCCAACAGCGGCCGGGTCGGCGGAGAGGCCCGGGTGTGGTGCGCCGAGGCTTATTTTCAGGGAGACGTGGACGGCAATTTGCGGGCCAGCTGTGATCGTGCCGAGATCCACGGGCACGTCGGCGGCGATATGGCCATCGAGGCCAAAACCATCAAGATCTCCAGCCCCGTGGACGGCGACGTCGAGCTGAAAGGCGAGACCATCGTTCTGCTGCCCGGCTGCGTCATCAACGGCGGCCTGACCTACAGCAGCCCCGGCGAGATCGAGATCCAGGAGGGCGCCCAGGTATTGGGCTCGATCGAGCGTCGTGAGGTCGAGGCGGCGGCAAAAAAGAGAACCCCCCCGGAGGAGTTTTTAAAGAGCCTGGGCGCCATCTGGGTAATCCTGAAGGTGACCTTCTTCGTCGGGCAGATCATCGTCGGCCTGATCCTGCTGGGCCTGTTCCGGAAACGGTCGGTGCTCATGGCCGCCTCCTTCTCGGGCCACATCTGGAAAAGCCTGGGCATCGGCATCATTTTCGTGTGCTGCGCCGTGATCGCCTCCCTGATCCTGCCCTTCACCATCATCGGCCTGCCGCTGGCGATCATGCTGATCTGTTTCTCCCTGATCATCTGGTACCTCGGCTCCATCGTGGTCGGCCTGGCCCTGGGAGGCCACATGGTGGGCGCTTTCAAGGAATTGCGCACCGGCCGTCTGGTCGGCGGCCTGATCCTGGGACTGTTCATCCTCCGGGCGCTGAGCTTCATCCCCGTCCTGGGATTCCTGATCCAACTGTTCGTCGTCCTGGCCGGCATGGGGGGCATTCTGATCTCGCTGAGATCCGCGCCCGGCGGAGGACAGGGGGGAGGACAGGGCTAAGATATTCAGCACCGGGGTAAGCACCAACCGCGAAGAGCCCTCCGGATCGTTCGGAGGGCTCTTAATATAAAGATATGTTGATGAGAGGTTGTCTATTTTTATTTCAAATTAAAGTG
>CAZOYL010000169.1:0-4928 GCA_964584035.1 uncultured Gemmatimonadota bacterium
TTGAATACCGAGACGTCCAGCCGATCGTTCAGGTAGGCGCCCAGAGGGGCCGAGATCATGGCCCCGGCGGCCAGAGGGATGGCCGCCGCCCAGTGGACGTAGCCGACGGCGCAGACCGGGAGCCCGGGGGCTCCGTATCCGTGATAGACGTGCTGCAGCATCCCGGCCAGGCTGGTGATGATCATGATGGCTGTGGAGGTTCCGGCCAACTTTTCAGTGGGGAACTTGAGGATATAGCCCATCAGGGGTACCGATACCAGGCCGCCGCCGATGCCCAGCAGGGCCGAGAAAAATCCGGCCGAGACGCCCACGGCCAGGAGCATGGGCCAGGCCATTCTCGGCCGGGCCCCGGATGAACGAATGGGCGGCGCCAGGGCCATCCGGACGGCGGCGGCAAACAGCAGGAAAGCGAAGATCCTGCGCAGCACATCGCCCGGCAGATAAGCGGCCAGCTGGGCTCCCAGAATAGTTCCGATGATGCTGGTCAGGGCCAGGGGAATAACGGCCTGCCTGACGATCAGGTCGCGGCGCCGGTAACTGACGGCGGCGGGAATGGAGCGGATGAAGATGACCAGCAGACTGGTGCCGATGGCCAGGTGCACAGCGCAGACGGTCGAAACACCGAACTTGGGAAACAGGAAAATCAGCAGGGGCACCATCATAATTCCCCCGCCGACGCCTAAAAAGGTGGAGATGCAGCTGATCACCAGCCCGCTGGCGAACATCAACAGCAGCAGCTCGGGCCGAATCCCCGCCAGACTCACGATCCCAGTTCCCGGTCGTACCGTCCGGGAGTGGTCAGGATCTCCAGGGCGGCTACGATCTGCGGGTCCATCTTGACACCCTGTTCGTAACGCGCCTCCCGGCCATACAGCTTGGAGATAATCTCCAGCTTGAGGGTTGTCCTGATATACTCCTCGCCGCGCTGGAAGTCGTCCTCTTTCTCCATCGCCAGCTGATCACGAAGCTGCCCCAGGGTGACCTGGATGCCGGAGTCGTATTCGTTCTTTTTAATGATCTCCTCGAGGTCCTGGAGCTGTTTCTCGGCCGCGCTGGTGTAGGTGAAATTTTCTTCCTTCAAAAAGTCTTTGAACTCCTCCAGCAGCCGGTCGTCGACCTCGAGATTACGCGGGACATCGTCGCGATGGGCGACATACTTGACCGCAAAATCGAAGAACATCGATTTGCGCAGCAGCTCGTATTCCAGCGTGGACAGCCGGTCCTGCTCTACGATGACGTCCGGGGTGATGCCGCCGCCGCCGTAAACGATGCGGCCGCCGGCGGTCTTGAACTCCTCGCGTTCGACCGCTTCCTCCTCTTCTTCCGCGGGGACGCCTGGATTCTCTTCCAGGGGCAGTTCCGCCAGGGTTTCGAGGTCCTCGTCCTGGTCGTTGTCACGCTGGATGCAGCGGCCGCTGGGGGTATAATACTTGGCGGTGGTCAGCTTCAGGGCCGTCTCCTGGTCGGTCGGAATAATCGTCTGAACCAGCCCCTTGCCCCAGGTGTTGGTGCCCAGAATGACCCCCCGGTCCCAATCCTGCACTGCGCCGGCAACGATCTCCGAAGCGCTGGCGCTGCCCTTGTTGACCAGGATGACCATCGGCTTGCTGCCATACAGCGGTGATCCCTTGGCCTTGTACTGAGCCGAACTGTTGCTGGCCCGTCCCAGGGTATAGACGATCAGCTGGTCCTCATCGAGGAACAGATCGGCCACGTGAACGGCCTGAGGAAGAAGGCCGCCGGGGTTGTTGCGCAGATCCAGGATGAGCCCCTCGATATTCTCAGCCACCAGATCCTGAACCGCCGCCTCCAGCTCGTGTTCGGCGTTCTCCGAAAAGCGGGCCAGGTGGATATATCCGATGCCGGGTTTGATCTGATCATAATAGGGCACGCTCTTGATCTCGATGATATCGCGGGTGATGGTATAATCGATCGGCTCCAGTTCGCCCTCCCGCTCGATCGTGATGGTCACATCCGTTCCCTTGGGCCCGCGCAGTTTTTTGACCGCTCCCTGCGTGGTGATCCCATCGGTGGACTGGCCCTCGATTTTAACGATGCGGTCTCCGGCCTGCAACCCGATCTCGTAGGCCGGCGTGCCCGCGATGGGGGAGATGACGGTAAGGACCTCATCGCGGATGCCGATCTCGATCCCCAGGCCGCCGAATTTCCCCTTGGTCTGCACCATGAGCTCGTCATAGTCGCTTTTCTCGAAGAACTGTGTGTAGGGATCCAGGGTCTGGAGCATCGCCCTGATGCCGGTGTAGATCATCTCCCTGGAGTCGATCTCTTCCACATATTTCGTGTTCAGGTTGATGGCCACCCGGTCGAACAGTTTGATGTTGGCATACAGATTATCCTCCGCCCCCTGACCCAGATTGGTCACGATGACGACGATCATCAGAACGGCGGCTGCGAGGATGAGCGCTGCAGGAATCTTTTTCAACATGGTTTCCTCCCGTTTTCATCGGACAGGCGTGACAGACGGTGCATCAGGTCGGGCTTGGCCGCTGGGGCGCCGGATCAAGCGCCCGATAGGGCCGGATCAGATTTTTTGGGGAAAACGTGAGCCCAGAAGCGGCCTGATCAGGTCCAGTATCTGCCGGTGGATCTCATCGATCGGTCCCCGACCGTCGATCAGCTGAACCCGGTCCGGCTCTTCCCGGACCAATCGCCGGTATCCCTCTCTGACGCGCCGGTGAAACTCGATGGCCTCTCCTTCCAGGCGATCGGCCTGCCAGCCCTCTCCCGGGGCCCGTCGAGCGGCCTCCTCGGGCGACAGATCGAGCAAAATGGTGATGTCCGGCGACAGTCCTCCGGTGGCCAGCTCGTTAAGACGTCTCACCAGATCCGCCCCCAGATCACGTCCCCAACCCTGATAGGCCATGCTGGCATCGCCATAACGGTCCAGGATGACGCATTTGCCGGCTTCCAGAGATGGCCGGATCAACTCCTCGGTATGCTGGGCCCGGCCGGCCTCATAAAGCAACAGCTCCGTCAGCGGCCTCATGGAGGTGTGTTCCCGGCTGAGCAGAATCTTCCGGATCTCTTCGGAGATGGGAGATCCCCCGGGCTCCCGCGATAGGACCACCTCGATCTTCTTCTTCTGCAGATATTCGACCAGTAATCGGACCTGAGTCGATTTGCCGCACAGGTCGATGCCCTCGAAGGTGATGAACAGACCCGGCATGTTCACTTCTCCGAACAAGAGAGATGCTTTCTTTTTAGACGATGACGGGGAGCCTTTTGTTGCACGCTTAGATGGCCGGGAGCGTCCCCGGCCGGGACGTCTCACGAGCCTGATTCCTCATGATCAATGTACGAAAAGAAAGGGCCTTAAGTCAAGGGTCTCCTCCTATTGAGAAGGCGGCATGATGATGCCGCCTCTCCTCGATCACGTTATTCAGAACTGTTCTGTGCGCATCCGGCCGTGCCGGGAGATCTCCGCCGTTGGTATCTACCGCTTCTTCTTCGCGCCGGTGGTAGCTCGTTTAGCTTTGGACGGTGCTTTCCGGGGTGCTTTCCGGGCGGTGTCCCGAGGTGTCAGGGCGTGTCTTTGAATGAAATTCTCGGTCAGCTGGCGGGCTTTCTCGTCGGTGTATTGTTTCGGGGGTGATTTCATGAAATAGGAGGAAGGCGCTACCAGGGAGCCGCTCACTCCTTTGTTCATCCCCAGCTTGCAGCACCGCACGGCGTCGATGACGACCCCGGCGGAATTGGGGGAATCCCACACTTCCAGCTTCATCTCGCAGTTCAGGGGCACATCCCCGAAGGTCGTTCCCTCCATGCGGATATAGGCCCACTTGCGGTCCGACAGCCAGGCCACGTAATCGCTGGGACCGATGTGGACGTTTCCCGCGCCGATATCGTAATCCAGCTGGGAGGTGACGGCGTTGGTCTTACTGATCTTTTTCGATTCCAGCCGCTCTCGTTCCAGCATGTTCAAAAAGTCGGTATTGCCCCCGACGTTCAGCTGGCTGGTCCGTTCAAGGCGCACGCCCCGCTCCCTGAACAGCCGCGTCAAGACCCGGTGAACGATGGTGGCGCCCACCTGCGATTTGATGTCGTCGCCGATGACGGGCAGGCCGCGTTCCTTGAAGCGCTTGTTCCAATAGCTTTCCCGGGCGATGAAGACCGGAATGCAGTTGACAAATCCGCAGCCGGCATCGAGGATCTGCTCGACATACCATTTGGTGGCCTCCTCGCTGCCCACCGGCAGATAGCTGACCACCACATCGGTGCGGGTTTCCTTGAGGATCTTGACGATGTCGGCCGTCTCTCCGGGCGCCTTCTCGATGATCTGGGAGAGATATTTTCCCAAACCGTCATGGGTCATGCCCCGGTGTACGGGGATGCCCTTTCGGGGAACGGCGCAGAACTGAAAGGTATTATTTGGACGGGTGAAGACGGCCTCGCTGAGGTCCTTGCCCACCTTGTTTTTATCGATATCGAAGGCCGCCGAGAATTCGATATCCCGGATATGGTAGCCCCCCAGGCTGACGTGCATCAGGCCCGGCACGAAATCACTTTCCCTGGCATTCTTATAGTACTCGACACCCTGAACGAAGGAGGAGGCACAATTTCACACCCCGATGATGGCGACGCGAACCTTAGCCTGTTTTTTCATCGCTGCTCTCCTTTTTGTGATGATGTGGTGGTGAGATGTTGTGAAGCTCGTTTTTTCAGCTGACGGTGGATATAGGCGACCGGATCTTCTGGACCTACGACATCTACGACCTGGCGACGTTGCACGTCCGGGGGATGAGGACCGATCTCCCCGGAGTCACAAACGAGGTGCTGTGTTGGAAAATAACGGGAATCAACGTGGGCTACTGGACGGCGGCGGATGCGGCGGTGTACGCGAGCAGCACGGAGGTGGAGATGGCGACACAGGGGTATTGGGGGAGCTACGACGAGTCGGAGTGGCTGTA
>CAZOYL010000170.1:0-4888 GCA_964584035.1 uncultured Gemmatimonadota bacterium
CCGACGAAGGTCTCGCGAAACCCCGCCTGGACCATCAGGCGGATCAATTCTTCATCGTCGGCCAGATTGATCGAAGCCTCGGTGACCAATTTAAACGGATAATCCCGGCTGCGCGACCACTCGATCATCGCCGGGAGAATCTCGGATTTGAGCTTCTTTTTGTTGCCGATGAAGTTGTCGTCGACGATGAACACGCCCCCACGCCATCCCAGGCGGTATAAAGATTCCAGTTCGTCGAGAAATTGCTCCTTGTTCTTGGTCCGGGGCCGGTGGCCATTCAGCATGGTGATGCTGCAGAACTCGCAATTGAAGGGGCAGCCCCGGGAGTATTGGATGCTCATGTTGGCGTACTTCTTCAGGTCCAGCAGCTCCCACCGGGGGATCGGTGTCGATGAGATGTCGGGAAAATCAGCGGTCGTGTAAACCGCCAGCGGATGGCCGTTTCTGAGATCCTCCAGGAACATCGGCAAGGTGATCTCGGCCTCGTTGAGCACGAAATGATCGACGCCGAGAAAGCTCTCATGATCCGTCGTCACCATGGGCCCGCCGGCGACGACCTTCACGCCGAGCTGATTGCATCGTTTGACGACACTCTGGAACGAGAGTCTGTGAATGCTCATGCCGCTCAGGAAGACGTAGTCGGCCCAGAGAATGTGTTCATCTTTCAGCCGCGAGACATTCATGTCGATCAGTTTCTTGTCCCACTCTTCCGGCAGCATGGCCGCCACGGTGAGCAGGCCCAGCGGCGGCTCGGCCGACCTCTTGGAGATGAATTTGAGGGCATTTCGAAAGCTATAGAATGTGGATGGTGTTTCAGGATAAATCAGCAGGATGTTCATGTGGAATACTCCTCCAATGAAAAAGACTAGGCGACCTCGATCCCCTGGAAAAAGACATGCAGCATCTGTTTGCTGATATCTTCCATGTGATCGCTGTCGCCCTCGACCAGGAACCGGTATTCCAATCCCTTGATCGCTATGGCGATCATCCGGGCCGTGGCCTCGATATCTTCCAGTTGAAAAACGCCTCTGTCCGATCCCTCTCGAAGAAGCCCGATTAAAGATTCCAGCTCATAACGGTTAAAATCCTTGCGAATTTCTTCGGCGAAGAAATAGTGATCGAGATACTCATCGGTCAGGGTGGTGTAGTAATTCGCCAGCTCCCGCAGCTGTTTCATCCTCGCCAAAACGTAATCATTGATCTTCTCCTGAGGGGTATCGGCTCGCTCGACGGCCTCAGTGAGCTTCTCTCTGAATTTCCGGGTGTCCAGGCGAATGACCTCCGCCATGATCTCCTGTTTGTTTTTAAAATAGTAATACAGGGTGGATTTGCCGATATGAGCCTTTCTGGCAATATCATCCATGGTGGCTTTTTTAAACCCGAAGCGGGCGAAGACGCCCTCGGCCGCGGTGAGAATATGTTCTTTTTTGTCGTCCATGGGATACATTCCTTATTAGAACATTCGACCAAATGAGTCGAATGTTCTAATATACCCTTTCGCCCCCACGATGTCAAGGCCTTTTTCCTCCGGAGGGCTCGCGGCCGTCCGGGATGTCATATCACCGGCGGAACGGCAGCTGTGTGGCGGGGGCCGTCGGTGATCCTTCTAAAAAAAAAAGGAAAGGGATCATTTTGGGCTTGACCGCATCCCGGTGATGTGGTACATTCTCACACGAGCGGGGCCAGCATGGTCCCGCTTTTCTTTTTTCCCCTGTCTGTGCCTCGTAAGACTCCTAAGAATGGAACGCATCGTGCGCCGGCATCCGTTTTTCCTCATGAATCGCCTCGTCTCCATTCTCACCATTTTCTTCGTGGCGGTACTCTTCACGGCGACGCTTTGTCTTCCCTCCTCCAGCCAGGCGGCCTTCGATTTTCTCGAGGTCGGCGCCCGGCCGGCGGCCCTGGGCGGCGCCTACTGCGCCCTGTCCGATGACGCCCACGGCCCGCTGCACAATCCCGCCGGCGCCGGATGGATCGATGACCGGGCGATGGCCCTGAGCTTCTGCCGTCCATTCGGCCTGGCCGAGCTGGACGCCCGCGAGCTGTCCATCCTGCAGCCCGTCTGCGGCTGGATCGCCGGCCTGCACGCCCGGTGTTTCGGCGGCCGGCTGTATCGCGAGACCACCGTGGGCCTCAGTTGCGCCCATCGGTTTGTGGACGGCCTGTCGGCCGGATGCTGCCTGCGCGGCCTGCAGCTGGCCATCTGTGAATACGGATCCGATCAGACCTGGAGCCTGGACCTGGGAATTCTGGCCCTTCCCGGTTCCCGATGGCGCTGGGGGATGGCCGTTCGCAACCTGAACAACGGCCGCCTGGGCCACGGTCGGGAGGGCATGGCCCAGGTGCTGACGGTCGGGCTGGCCGGCCGGCCGGAGGACCGCGTCTGGCTTTCCGCCGACCTGCTGGGCGATATGGCCGACGTCTCCGCGGATCGCTTTCAGCCGGGATACCCGCTGGAGTGGCGCCTGGGCTGCGAGGCCCGTCCCCGGGATGCGGTGGCCCTGCGCCTGGGCCTGCAGAACCATCCCATGCGGTTGTCGGCCGGCCTGGAGCTCTCGGCCGGTCCCCTGCGCCTGGCCTATGCCTGGCGCTCTCACCAGCTGCTGGGCTGGACCCATCACATCACCCTGATGACGGACTGAGTCCGGTGAGAATCATGACCTCTTTGGGTATGATGCCCATGAGAATGTTCCTGCAGAAGAGCCTCAAGCTGATCGTCTGCCTGGGCCTCAGTCTGGGCCTGCCAGCAGCCGCTCCGGTCCGGGCTCAGGAGGCTCCGGAGCAGGAAACTCTCCTGGAATCGGACGAGGACCGCTTCGATCCGGTCGAGGTGCTGGAGCGTCTCGAGGCGCTGCGGCGCTGCCCGCTGGACCCCAACCGGGCCACCTTTTCTCAGCTGGAGAAGATCCCCTATCTGTCGGCCCTGCAGATACAGGGCATCCTCATCGCCGGGAGGGAACGGAGTTACACCCGTCTGGAGGATCTGCTGCGGGCCCCGGGAATGGATCACCAGACCCTGGCCCGGGTGCGCCCCTTTCTGAAAATCAATCCCCGCCGGGGCGTTCGCGGGCATCTCCGGTCTCGGGCGGCCTGGACGCTGCCCCTGTCCCGGGCCTACCGGGAGGGATGCTACTGGGGCGACGCCACCGCGGGTTCTCTGCGACTCCATCTGCTGGCCGGCGACCTGCTGTGGATGGGGGTAGTGACCGAGAAGGATCCCGGCGAGCGGGACCTGACCGACCACCACGCCTTTTTTCTGCAGCTGTCACAGCTGGGGCCGCTGCGGCGTCTGCTGCTGGGTCACTTCGCCCTGGAGTATGGGCAGGGCCTGACGCTGTGGACCGCGGCCGGCGCCTCCGCCAATGGCGGAGGGGTCTCGGAGCTGAAGCGGAAAGGACGGGGAATCAGGCCCCACACCTCCACAGAAGAGAACGGGGCCCTGTTCGGAGGGGCGCTCTCTGCCGGATGGGGGGCCTTCACCCTGGATCTGTTCGGCTCCCGGACCGGCCGGGATGCCGGTCGGGATACCACCCGGCAGGACGGATCGGTCACCGGCCTGTCCGCCTCCGGGCTGCACCGCACCGACGGCGAGCTGGCCAAGAAGAATGCTCTGCAGGAGACCCTCACCGGCGCCCGCGCGGCCCTCTGTCTGCACGGCGACAAGACGCTGGGCCTGACCTGGTATCGCGCGCTCTACCGGCCCGGGATACGGCCCGCCGATCCCATCCGCCAGCGGTATGCCCTGCAGGGTTGCCGGCAGGAGGCTCTCGGCGCCGACCTGGACCTCGTCCTGGGGGCGTTGGAGGTGTTCGCAGAGGCGGCCGTTGCCTCATCCTGCGGGGCGTTGGAGGTGTTTGGAGAAAAGGCCGCCGCCTCATCCTGCGGGGTGCTGGCGGGCATCTGTTTGCGCGGCGAGACGGTCCGGGCCGGCATCGTCTGGCGGCATTATCCGGCCGATTTTCTCAGCGCCCGGGGTTCGGCCGCAGCGGCCAAGGATGGCCGCAATGAGGACGGGCTGCGGGTGGCGATGCGGTGGGACCCGGCCGGGAGGACCCGGCTGGAGCTGCAGGCCGATGGATTCCGCCGGCCCTGGCGGTCCTACGATCTGCCGATGCCCTCGACCGGGGAGCGCTGGACCCTGCGGGCGGTCCAGCGGCTGTCGGGAGGGCTGTCCTTTCAGTTTCGCCTCAGATGGAAGCGGGAGGATGCATCCTGCCCGGCCGGCGGTCAGGCCGGCACGCTCGGGACCATGCGGCGATGCGATCGCCGGATTCAGATCGATTGGCAAGTCGCCAAAGCCATCGCGCTGCGGTCCAGGCTGGAAACCAGCCGGGTGAGCCCGCCGGGAGGGGACCCGGTTCAGCGGGGCGTGCTCCTCGCGGCTCAGGTCAAAGTGAATCCGGATGCCAGGTTCGGCCTGAAAGGCGGGGCCGCGCTGTTTCGCGTGCCCGCTTACGAGGGCCGGCTGTATCTCTGCGAGGTCGGCCCCCGGGGAATGGCCCGCAATGTGGCCCTGTTCGGCAGGGGAATGCGGACCTTCGCATTGCTGGAGGGTGAGCTCCTGGAATCGGTGCGCCTGTCGTTGCGGTTCGCCGCCACCGTCTACGATCACTGCCGGACGCTCTCCAGCGGACTGGACGAGATCGACTGGAATGTGAAGCGCGAAATCACTTTACAACTCGATTGGAGCTGGTGAAAGAGTTCATCCGGAACGGCTTTTGCCGGCCGGATGATGAATGTCCCCGGTTGGAAAAAAGTCTTGACGAGCTTGAAAAAAAATGTTATTATGATGGCTGCCCTGAACAGGTCAGCGGGCCCATAGCTCAGCTGGTCAGAGCCACCGGCTCATAACCGGTCGGTCCCTGGTTCGAATCCAGGTGGGCCCACC
>CAZOYL010000171.1:0-4856 GCA_964584035.1 uncultured Gemmatimonadota bacterium
TTGACAATAAATAGAACGCTTGTTATATTACTTTTGTTGTCTAACTATTGTTATGTAACAATCGTATTACAGCAGAATCCCCACAGGACATTATGCCGCCCAAAGCAACCTATACCAAGCAGCACGTGATTCAGGCCGCCTTCGAGATCGTCCGGGAAAAAGGCCTTGATGAGCTCACCGCCCGAAAGGTGGCCGAACGGCTTCACTCCTCGACAGCGCCGGTCTACAGCCATTTTCAATCCATGAGCCAGCTGGAGCGAGAGGTGATCAAGAGAGCCCGGGATCTGTTGCTTGAATATGCCACCCGGCCGTACACCGACCGCATCTTTTTAAACATGGGCACCGGCATCGTGCTGTTCGCCAGGGACCAGCGCGAGCTGTTCCGAGCTCTGTTCCTGGAGCGCCGCGTTTTTGGAGACATCCTGGCCGAGTTTCGCAACGCCCTGCTGGAAAAAATGGAATCGGATGACCGTTTCGCCACGCTTACAGAGGCTGGCCGAAACGCGCTTCTGGACACCCTGTGGATCTTCACCCACGGGTACGCCTCGCTCATCTGTGCGGGGTTGATCGAGGAGAGCCGGCAGGAGCAGATCATCGACCGGCTGGAGGATATCGGCTCCGTGTTCATCGCCGGGACCGGCGGAAGAGAGCCATCATGAGGCTACCAGACCGCCTATCGTTTCGACTCGCTATGCGAAGATACCGGAATTTTAACACGACCATCCTTATGAGCGCTCAAAGAGATCTCTCACTCGCATCTAAAGCCTCGTCATCGGAGGATATCTACATGAAAAAATCCCTTTTGCTCGGTTTACTGCTGATGGTTCTTCCGGCTTTACCGGCCGGCGCGGAAACCATCACTGCAGAGGCCAGCTCTGCTGAGATCAGCACTGCGGAGACCAGCTCTGCAGAAACCATCTCTGCTGAGACCATCACTTTGGATGAATTTCTCCAGCGGATCCAGGAAACCCATCCGTTCTTCGAGAAGGAATCGCTCTCGGTCGAGATCGAGAGCACCGCGCAGCAGGGCCTCCTGGGCGCCGAGGACTGGAACCTCACCGGCAGTTCGTATTACAGTCACCAGAAGCTGCTCGCCTCCAGCGCCTTCAGCCCTGACCGCGTTGATCTGCTGGGAGTCGATGCAGCGGCCGAGCGGGCCTTCTGGAAAACCGGCGGACGGCTGTCGCTGTCCTGGTCATCGCAGTTCTCAGATCAAAAGCTGTCCGACATCGTCATTCCTTTTCCCACCGGCCGCATGGTCATTCCCACCGGCCCGTCCGAATTCTACCAGCACAGGGTCTCTGCCAGCTACACGCAGCCGCTGCTGCAGAACTACAGCGGAAAGCTGGACCGCCTGGCCTACGAGCTGAGCGAGTACGATATCGATTTTACCGAAGTGCAGGTGCTGGAAAACCAGGAGGTTTTTCTGGTGGATCTGGCCGGCCGCTTCCTTGATTGGGTGCTGCTCACCGAGCAGAGACGGATCGCCCGGGAAAGAAAGCTCCTGGCCGAAGAGGAGCTGGACAGGACGGTCCAGAAACGCAAATCCTATCTGGTGGATCAGGTCGATGTGCTGCGGGCCGAGGATGCCGTTCGCATCGCCGAGCAGAGCGTGGTCCTGGTCGAATCCCAATGGAAAGCTCTTCGGGCGGGACTTTCGGTGTTGTGCCAATCGGAACAGATGTGTCAGAAAAGCCCCCGGTTCGATCTCTACCATATCGAACAGCTTCCCTCTCCGGAGGAGGCCCGCCGGCAATTGAGAAGCCAGTCCCGCCTCTTGACTACCCTGGATATCCGCCGCAGCCAGCTGCTGCATCTGCGCGATGGATACCGGGAACAGGTCCGGCCGCAGCTGTTTCTCAATCTGGGAGCCGGCCTGCAGGGCGGAGATGATCAGTTCGGCGACGCACTGAAGCTGGACAAGCCGGACATGGCGGTCTCGCTGATGCTCCAGTACCCTTTGGAAAACCGCGCCGCGCGGACGAATGTGGCCACCACGACTCTGGAGATCGACCAGCTCGACGGGGAAATCGAGAACATCGCCCTGGACCTGGAATCCGGTCTGGTGAACCTGCTGATCCTGATTCAGGAGCTGGAAAAGGTTCTCCAACTCAACCGGGAGCAGATCGCCTCAGCCGGCGCCAAAACCAAGGAGGAGTTGAACCTGTATAACCAGGGGCGCAGCGATCTGACCTTCGTCATCCTCAGCCGGGATAACGAGCAGGAAGCCAAATTGACTTACGCTCAGAACGCGGCTTCGTACCAGAAGCTGGTTTTACAATACAGAGCACTCATGGACGAATTCTTGATCGTGGAAGTCAAGTAAACAGCCGGCATAAAGCAGTAGGCGGTAAAACACCAAAATACTGCCGGCTGCCTGCTGGTGACCGCCTGCGGGTTGTATGGCAAAAATGGGGGAAATCTATCGCCAGGCCTCAAAGACGGGGGATACACTATGAAACGCTTCTTCCAATTCTTCGCCGAACGCCACTTGCTCTCCATCCTCATCACCCTGATGATCCTCGCGCTGGGGTATAATACCCTGCTGAGTATCCGGCGTGACATGTTCCCCGATGTGGACTTTGGCGAAATGTTCGTCAACACCCGCTACCCCGGAGCGTCGCCTGAGGATGTGGAACTGAACGTGACCAACAAGATCGAGGAACAGCTCAAGGAGGTCACCGGCATCAAGACGATGACCTCGGTGTCGATGGAGAACATCTCCTTCATCGATGTGATCCTCGATGCGGATGTCAAGGATCCCGACAAGGTGAAAACCGAGATCCGCGACGCCGTCGACCGGGTCACCGATCTTCCCGAGGAGGTGACCGATGCGCCGCTGGTCACCGAGCTGAAGACCACCATCTTCCCGGTGATCGAGGTGGGCATCGCCGGAGACCTCCCCTATGCCGAGCTCCGCGAGATCGCCCGGCAGCTGGAAAAGAAGCTCACTAATGTTTCGGGAGTTTCCAGCGTCACCAAATACGGTTATTTCGCCCGCGAGATTCAGATCGAGGTCTCACCCGAGGCGATACGCAAATATCAGATCCCTCTCTACGAGATCATCGCTGCCGTTCAGGCCCGCAATATCCGCTCCACCGGCGGCTCTTTCGAGTCCTACACCAGCGAGAAGAATTTAGTCACCCTGGCTCAGTTCGACGATCCCCTGGAGGTGAAGGACGTCATCGTCCGCTCCACCTTCGAGGGCCCTCTCATCAGGGTGAAGGATCTGGCCGTGGTCAAGGACGGCTTCGAGGATTCCAGGGTCCTCTCCCGCTTGAACGGCAGGGCGGCGATCTCCTTTCTGGTGAACAAACAGGAGTCGGCCGATGCCATCCGCACCGTCGATGCCATCAAGGCGCTGATCGAAAAGGAGCGTGAAAGGCTTCCGGAAAAGGTGGAGATCCTTTACACCGACGATTTCTCCCGTTATGTGCGGAATCGCTTCAGCGTGGTGCAGACCAATGGGCTCATCGGTCTGGCCTTCGTGCTCATCGTCCTGGGCGTCTTTCTGAACTTCAGAGTGGCCTTCTGGGTAGCCATGGGGATCCCCGTGTCCCTGATGGGGGTCGTTTTTTTGCTGCCCGTTTTCGGTGCTTATCTCGACGGCATCTCCCTGGCCGCCATGATCATGGTCATCGGCATCATCGTCGATGACGGCATCATCATCGCGGAGAACATCCAGAAATACCGGGAGCGCGGGGTGCCGCCATTAAAAGCGGCGGTAGAGGGCATTCACGAGGTCTACGGCCCCGTTCTGACGACGATCCTGACCACCTTCATCGCCTTCGCACCCCTGTTCCTGATGACGGGCATTCTGGGCAAGTTCGTCTTCGTCGTCCCCCTGGTCATCAGCCTGGCTTTGTTCATCTCGCTGATCGAAGCCACGGTGGCCCTGCCCTCTCACCTGATCATGGGACTGCCCGGGGAGGGCTGTAAACCGGGAAAGGCCGGCAGCCGGGGGTGGTTCCTTCGCCTCCAGAAACCCTTTCAACGCTTTATTCTGCGCATTCTACGGTGGCGCTATCTCCTCGTCATCCTGGCCATCGCGGCCCTGGGCGGCTCGCTGTGGTACGCGACGAACTATATGAAATTCAGCCTGTTTCCCTCTCAAATGGCCGATCAATTTCACATCTTCATCGATCTCCCCACCGGCTCCTCGCTTCAGGCCACCTCCAGTAAGATCACCGAGATCGAGGAACTGGTGGCGGCTCTGCCCGAGGACGAGCTGGACTCCTTCAGCACCCGTATCGGGCGTAAACAGGGCTGGTACATGGTCGGAGAGAACGAGAACTGGGCCGCCATCACGGTCAATCTGACGCCCTATTCGGAACGGTCCCGGAACGCCGATCAGATTGTCGAACAGATCCGCGCGAAAACGAACGATCTCAGCGGCTACGAGGAGATCGTCTACTATATCGATGCCGGAGGACCGCCGGTCGGGCGGGCCGTGACCCTCCGGGTGATCGGCGCCGACGACCTGTTGAGAACCACCCTGGCCGATTCGGTGTTCGCCTTTTTGGAGTCCGCGGAGGGCGTCAAGGATGTCGAACGCGACGACAAGCCGGGCAAGGAACAGGTGGAGATCAAGATCAATTATGACAAGCTCTCCCGCCTGGGATTGACCGTGGCGGATATCGCTCAAAATGTCCGCATCGCCTATGACGGCCAGTTGGTGACCAGCGTACGATACGGCGACGAGGACGTGGATTTCCGCGTCCAGCTGCAGGAAAAAGCCCGCGCCGGAACGAAAGACCTGAACGACCTGCCCATTCCGAACCGGCAGGGTCGGTTAATACCGCTCAGGGAGGCGGCCTGGCTCCAGACAGGACCCGGTCCCTCGAACTATTATCACT
>CAZOYL010000172.1:0-4738 GCA_964584035.1 uncultured Gemmatimonadota bacterium
TCGATCCGTGGAGCGATTGGCCATCAACGGCAGGGATGTAGCGCTTTTCTATCCACGGGCAAGCGATAGCGGGGAAATGGGCGGCGGAGCGGACCTGGCCGAGTACCTGATCATCACCGACCAGGCCTTTCAGGAGGCCTTCCAGGTGCTGGCCGACTGGAAATTCAAAAAAGGATTGACCGCCCGGGTGGTGACCCTTCAGGAGATCGATTCCCAGTATTCGGGAGCCGATCGCCACGAACGGATCCGCGCCTGCATTGCCGAGGCCTATCAGAGCTGGGGCACGGTCTATGTGCTGCTGGCCGGCGACACCCAGCTGATCCCCGTTCGATATGCTTACGCCATGGATTCTCAAACTGATTTCAACGATATCCCCTGTGATCTCTACTATGCCGATCTGGATGGAAACTGGAACGCTGATGGCGACGATGTCTATGGGGAAGTGGAGGATGAGGTCGATCTGTTTCCGGAGGTTTTCCTGGGACGCGCTCCCGTCAGCACCGTGGACCAGGCGGAGAACTTCGTTCGCAAGGTGCTGATCTATGAGCGCCCAGAGATACTGGACTATCAGGAGAAAGCCCTGTTTGCGGCCGAGGTCCTGTGGTACGATCCCTTCACCGACGCCAGCAAGAGCAAGGACCTGATCGATGAGCGCTATCTGCCGGACCGCTTCGATCCGGTCACCAAGCTCTATGAGACCCTGGAAAATGAAGATGTTTACAGCGTCATGAACGCCATCAGCCAGGGCCAGAACATCTTCAACCATGACGGCCATGCCTACTATTCGGTCATGGGCATGGGCTCGGGCTATCTGGACAACTCCCAGGTGGATTACCTCAGCAACGGGGATCGGATCGGCCTGGTCTATTCCATCGGCTGCTGGCCGGCGGCCTTCGATTACGACTGTATCGCCGAGCATTTCGTCAACAATGACGCCGGCGGGTCGGTAGCCTTTATCGGAAATTCGAGATACGGCTGGGGCTCTCCCGGCAATCCCTGTTTCGGATATTCGGACCGGTTCGATCAGCATTTCTTCAAAACCGTCTTCCAGGACGGCATCACCCGGCTGGGGGAGGCCCTGGCCACCACCAAGGCGCATTATGCCCCCCGCTCCCATCTGGAGAACGTGTATCGCTGGCACCAGTACCAGCTGACCCTGCTGGGAGATCCGGAGATGCCCCTGTATACGCGAACGCCTCAGGCCCTGACGGTGACCTGCCCCGGTCAACTGCCCACGGCCGACACCAGCCGGGTGGCCATATCGGTCTCCGGCCCCGGCGATGCGCCCGTCGAAGGGGCGCTGATCTGTCTCCTGGACGGTGGAGACGTTTACCTCCGTTTCCGGACCGATGTCCACGGAGGGGCCGTTTTCTCGGTGCCTCCGACCGCTGCCGAGACGCTCTGGGTGACGGTCACCGCGGCGGAGTTCATCCCTCATGAGGGCCATATTGTGCTCCTGTCCGGGGGCCCGCACCTGGCCCTGGAGTCGTTTCGGATCGAGGAGATCGCCGGCAACGGGGATGGTGTCGTCAGCCCTCTGGAGCAGATCGGATTCGATTTCGAGGTCAAGAACTGGGGCAATAAAACGGCTGCCGCGGTGACGGCCGCCATCGCCGACACGACCATCCTGCTGGGCGACATCGAACCGGGTGAGACGGTTTCCTCCGGTCCGGCCGGCCGCTTTACGGTCGACGGGGGATGTTCCGACGACCATGTTCTGCAGTTCAAGATACTTTTTCAGGATGGACTGGGACACACCTGGGATGGACAGATCGGCGTGCAGGTGGCCACCCCGGTGATCAGCTACCAATCCTCCTGGCTGGAGGATGCCGATCGGGGGAACGGCAATGGCATACCGGAGTCGGGCGAGGAGCTGGATCTGCACATGACCCTGGCCAACCTGGGCGGTCAGCGGGCTTCCTCGCTGTCCCTCCAGTTGGGCACGGAAGACCCTTATCTGGAGCTGATCGACAATTCTGCCGATGTGGGCAGCATGGATCCGCAATCGATCGCCGAGGCTGTTTTCCGGATCCGGGTGACCGACCTCTGTCCGGAACCCCAGTTTCCCATGCTGGAGATCACCGGTCTGACCGGTGAGGGTTATCCCTTCGAGCAGAGGTTGCTGCTCACGGTGGGACAGGTAGGCTTCACCGACGACCTGGAAGCCGGTTCCATCTACTGGTCTCACTACAGCAGCGACTCCCGGTGGCATTTCACCGATCGCCGCACCCATTCCGGCCGTTATGCCTGGTACTGCGGCGACGAGCAAGGGGCCGCCTATGATCCCGGGATGGACTGCTCGCTGAACACCTTTCCCATGGTCGTCGGTCCCGGCGCGCAACTGAGCTTTTGGCACTGGTACGATCTGGCCACCTACGGATCGGACGGCCTGTATGTCGAGATCAACGACGGGACCGGCTGGGAGACGCTCGATTTTCTGGGCAGCGGCGGCGCCCTGGATGGACTGCTGATCGGCAACGATTGGTTCCAGGACACTTACGATCTCTCGTATGTGCCGCCGGGCACCTTTCTCCAGATTCGCTTCCGGTTTTACTCCGACGCCGACGACTCCGTGGGCGAGGGCGCCTATATCGACGATGTCAGTCTCACCTGCGATGTGATCAGCCATTCAGAACAGGACCCCGTGCCCTGCCGCCCCAAGGACTTTGCTCTGTCCCAGAATTATCCCAATCCTTTCAACGCGGCCACCCAGCTGGTCCTGGATATTCCGGTGGCCAATGCACTCGGCCGGGGGCACCTGCCCGTCGATGTCACCGCCCAGGTCTATAACATCAACGGCCAGAAGCTCAGAACGTTGATCAAAGGAAAACTGGGGGCCGGCAAGCATGTGCTGCGGTGGGATGGCACTGACGGAGGAGGTCGGCCGGTGGGCAGCGGCATCTATTTCTGCCGGGTTCAGGCCGGCCCTTACCGTCGCGATGTGAAAATGGTTCTGCTCCGTTAATCTCTCGGGAGGAACTCGAATATGCGCACGTCCTCCTTACTTCCGGCCCTTTTCTTTCTGCTGGCCCTGTCCGCTGAGGCCCGGGGCCAACTGGCCGTGGTGGATACCATCCAGCTGGCGCCTCAGGGCGGGAACGCCATCTCCCCGGTGGCCATCTGTATCAACCAATATGACGATGTCTATTATGTGGCCAGCCAGCAGAGCGGGCACCTCTCGGCCATCGATGGTGTTACTCAGCACATCGAGACGCTGGCCCATCTGGGCGGTCAACCCCGGGGGATCTGCCTGAACCAATCGCAAAATTATATCTATGTATCCGATTTCACTCGAGATCAGGTATTGGTCTTCGATGCCTATTTACGCACCATCACCGATACCATTTCCGCGACCGGCGGCCCATGGGGCCTGGCCGTCGTTGAAAATGAGTCCGGCGATGACTATCTTTTTGTGGCCTGCTATCTTGACGACCTGGTGAGAGTTTTTAATATCGAGGGGAACGTAAACCAGATGATCAGAAACATTCAGGTGCCCGAGGAGCCCCTGGGCATCTGTTACAGTTCCACTCTGAACCGCGTTTTCGTGGCCTGTCACGAGGCCGAGCAGGTGGCCGTTATCGATGCAGCCACTCTGAATCTGGAACCCTCGGTCGAGGTGGGCGGGCGGATACGGGGTATCGATGTCAACGAAGCCAGCGGTCTGATCTACGCCACCTGTTATGACGACGGGGCGGTCGAGGTAGTGGATGGAACCAGCGGCCAGTGGCTGGAAACCATTTTTGTAGACGGTTATCCCTGGGGCCTGGCGGCCGATCCAATGGAGAGCCGCATCTGGGTGGCCGACAGTGAAGGACAGACGGTCTGGGTGATCGACGAGGCCACCATGAGCGTGACCGACACCATCGCGGTGGGCAAGAAGCCCCGCGATATCGCCCTGAATCCCTCCTACGGCCGGGCTATGGTGGTCAATTATCAGAGCAACGACCTGTCCGTTGTGAATATGAGCAGCCTGACGGTTACCGCCAACCGGCTGCTGGGCTCATGGCCGACGCTCCTGCGGGTGGATGAAGCATCCGACCGCCTGTATGTCAGCGATACGTCCAGCGACAGGATCATGGCCGTCGATCTGAACACGAACCAGATGGTGGGCTCCGCCATTGTGGAGAACGATCCCATGGAGGTGGCTATCTGCGGCGATCGGCTGTATGTGGCCAATTCTCAGGGCAACCGGATCTCGGTGGTGGATGCCGGCACCTTTCAGGCGGTCGGAACCATCCAGGTGGGCGAGATGCCCTGGAGTGTGGTGGCCGATCCGCAGAACGACCGGGTTTACGTGACCACCTTCGAGCCCGGCGATCTGTGGATCATCGATGCCGCCGCCGACACGGTGGTGAAGCGTCTGGAGATTGGAGCACGAGTTGAAGATCTGACGATCGATAGGACCAGCGGGCAACTGTATATCTGCTCACCCGAGGAGACGGCCGTTCAGGTGGTGGATACCCAGTCTGAGATGCTGACGGCATCCATCCCCGTGGGCACCAAGACCATGGCGATCTGTCTGGATGAGGCCGAGCATACCGTCTATGCCGTTTCGCCCGACGAAGACAAGGTCATCGTCATCGATGGACCCAGCGAACAATTGACCGACGAGGTGCCGGTGGGTCTGGGCCCGCGTGACATCTGTGCCATCGGCGCCGGCCACCGTATCTATGTGGTCAACGGCCGCAGCGAGGAGGCCATCCGGGTGTACGATGACGTGGTTGCCCGTTTTGCCGGG
>CAZOYL010000173.1:0-4728 GCA_964584035.1 uncultured Gemmatimonadota bacterium
GCGGCCGGCTGAAGCCGTATCCGGCGCCGTAGAGCAGCTCGTCCTGGCCGATCAGCGTGTCGCCCACCGAGGCGGTCCAGACCGTGCCGTCCGGGCCCACGGCCGGGCCTACCGTGATGACGCTGATGCTGTTGCCGCACAGGCCGTGCTCACGGGTGTAGGTGACCCAGTTCTCCGTCAGGGTGGGATTGCCGATCGAGCGGGTGACGCCGCCTCCGGTGCCGGCCCAGAGGTGCCGGCCGTCGCTGGTCAGCACGCTGATGGCGTTGTCGGTGAAGCCCTTGATGGGATCCGGGCTCGACAGCTGAAAGGACAGCGGCAGCGAATGAGATCCGGCCGGACACAAGAAAAGGGCGATCAGAGAGAAGATCAGAACGCCCATGGCGTGTCGATTCATAAAAAAATGCCCTTCTCAAAAGTGATATCGGGACTTGAGAGGTGGCTGTGACTAAAAATACCCAATGGCGAAGGAGTTGTCAAGGTCGATTTTCAAGCGGCGGGGAACCCGCCGCCAATCTTACTGCCATTTTCCCACCATGACCTCGCCCCACCAAATGGCCTGGCCATTTTCAGCGGCGGCTTCACCGCCGCCAATGGCTTGTCGATTTTCCCCGGCGCCTTATCCGGTCTGTTTGATCTTAAGAGAGAAAGATGTTGACTCAAGTGCTTTTTCAAAGTATCATTTTGCCAGCGATCGGCTCCACCCCGGCGGCCGACGTCGCATTCATCGGAGGGCTCCAGGAACACACTCGATTCCCCGGCGGCGGAAAGACATGCGCTACATCGGAAACAAAACCAAGCTGATCGGCTTCATCGACCGGGTCATGGACCAGCTGGACATTCGCTCGGGCGTCTTCTGCGACCTCTTTGCCGGAACGGCCAGCGTCTCCCGGCACATGAAGGAGCGGGGATTTCAGGTCATCAGCGCCGACCTGATGCGCTACTCTTACGTTCTCCAAAGGGCCTATGTGGTGGTTGATAAATATCCCCCATTCGCCGGCCTTCCCCGGGAGGTGGGCGTCATCGCTCCATCGGGGGGAGAGGACCGGAACAGGCCCTTGCAAAAAACGGTCCAGTTTCTCAACGCTCTCCAGGACGGCCAGGGGGGGTTCATCTATCGCAGCTACTGCCCCGGGGGAAGCGGCGGCCGGCGGCTGTATTTCACCGATGACAACGGCCGTCGCATCGATGTCATCCGGGAGCGGCTGGCCCGCTGGCAGACGGAAGGACGGCTGACCGAGGACGAATATTATCTCCTCCTGGCCGCCCTCATCGAGGCCGCCGATGCGGTGGCCAATATCTCCGGCGTGTACTGCGCATTCCTGAAGGATCTCCACCCAAACGCCAGACACCGCTTAAAGTTAAAACCGCCCAGGGTGATCACCGGCAGCTCCGGGAACCATTCGGCCCTGATGGGCGATGCCAATGAGTTGATCGAGAGCATCCGCTGCGATGTCCTCTACCTGGACCCGCCCTACAATGTCCGGCAGTACGCCTGTAATTATCACCTTCTGGAGACGATCGCCGATGGCTGGTCTTCCGATGAGCCCCGCATCTACGGCAAGACCGGCATGCGCCCGTACAAACATCAGCGCTCCCGATACTGCTGCCGGCGGAAGGGAGAGCGGGCCCTGACCGATCTGGTGTCGAAGGCCCGGGATCGGACCGGATGCACGCACCTGCTGATGAGTTACAATGACGAGGGAGTGATCCCCAGAACCAGCATCGAGAGGATTCTGAAGGAGGGCGGGCTGCCGGCCACCTATCGCACCTTCCGCCGCGGATACCGGCGCTTCCGGAGCGACTCGGACGGCCCCAACCGCCGCTACCGGCCCAACGCTCGGGTCACCGAGTGGCTGCATAGCGTCCGGTTCAGATGAGGTGGATGAAGAGGGTCAGGTGTCTCAGCTCAGGTTCTGGAACAGCCGGCTGAGCCGGAGCATCCGCCGGAGAACTTCGGCCAGGTGATGGGCCAAGAAGGCCTGGTGGGAGGTGATCGGGTAGCGCAGCTGAAGATGATTCGGAGAGATCGACAGGCGGTTGAAGGGGCACAGCTGGAGGAGCTGGCTTTTCACCTTTTTATGGTTCAGCACCTTCCGGGCGCGGCGGACCTTCGGCGAGGAGAAAGCGTAATCGCGGTCAAGATGCTCTTCGCCCGTGGTGATCGTTTTCCACCATAACAGCTTTCTGATCCGCCAAAAACGGCCTTTGGGCTCAACAGACAGCGGCAGGGAGCACGGCGATTCGAGCAGGATATCGAGATACTTGTCCGTGCTCAGGGGATCGGCGCCCTCGCGGGTGGCCTGCTGAATGACCCGGATCTGTACCGGCAGGTTCTGGAACAGGCCGGTCAGGCGGGGATAGGGGGACGGCGGCTGGCCCGGCCGGGCCGCCTCGGCAGTGAGCTTGCCGCCCAGCAGTGCCACCAGGATGCGCATCTGCTCGGCGTATTCCTTCTTATAGGGAACGAACGGAATGGGCATCGGTGGTCCCGGTGAATGTTTTGACGGGGAAGGGCTTCGTCAGAAGATGTATGGATGCATGTTTTTTAACCGGTGATCTCTCGACGGATGATGTATCAGCAGGTGACCTGTCTGCGACCGGAGACCTGTAACAAATACCGCTTTTAGGAGCCGTTGTCAAGGGAAAAGTCCTGGAAAGGACTCGGAAATTGGAAATTGAAGGTTGAAGTTCAGAAAAAGTCAGTGACTCAAGCCTCTCTCACGAGCGTGATCTACGGGCACAATCCTATTCCCTTCAGAAAGGTCTTCTCATGAAGCCATTGATGGTCAGTATCTCCGGCGTCCGCGGCATCGTCGGCCAGACCCTTACCCCGGAGGTGCTGATGAACTATGCCTCGGCCTTCGGGCTGCTGTGCAAGGGCTGCCGGGTGGTGATCGGGCGCGACTCCCGGGTCTCCGGAGAGATGGCCCGGCACGCCGTTCTGTCCGGCCTGCTGGCGGCCGGCTGCCCGGTGGTCGATCTGGGCCTGGTGCCCACCCCGACGGTGCAGCTGGCGGTAGAGGATCTGCGCGCCGCCGGCGGTCTGGTCATCACCGCCAGCCACAATCCTCAGGAGTGGAACGCGCTCAAGTTCATCGGGCCGGGCGGCCTGTTCCTGGGCTCCAAACAGAGCGCCCGCCTGTGGAAGCTGGCGGCCGGCAAAAAGAGGGTCTGGGCGGCCTGGGACCGCCTGGGAGCGGTGACGGCAGACGACGGGGCCATCGCTCGGCATATTGACAAGATCCTGGCCCTGCCGGATATCGACGTTCGTGCCCTGCGCCGGCGCAAATTTCACGTCGCCGTCGACACGGTCAACGGCGCCGGGGGCCTGATCATTCCTGATCTGCTCCACAAGCTGGGCTGTCAGGTGACCGGGATCAACACCCAGCCCACCGGCCGCTTCGCCCATACCCCCGAGCCGCTCCCGGAGCATCTCGCGCAGCTGTCCCGGGCCGTCCGCAAGGCCAAAGCCGATATCGGGTTCGCCACCGACCCGGATGTCGACCGGCTGGCCGTGGTCGATGAGCAGGGCCGGCCTCTGGGGGAGGAAAATACCCTGGCCCTGGCCGTCCAGTTTGTGCTTCAGCGGCGCACCGGACAGGTGGTCATCAACATGTCCACCTCCCGGGCGGTGGAGGACATCGCCCGCCGGCACGGAGCCCGGGTGGTGCGCACACCGGTGGGGGAGATCCACGTGGCCCGGCGGATGAAGTCCTCCCGGGCCGTCATCGGCGGGGAGGGCAACGGCGGCGTTATCCTGCCGGAGCTGCACCTGGGACGCGACGCTCCGGTGGGAATGGCACTAATTTTGCAGCACCTGATGGAATGCGGGGGGACCGCCGGCCAGATGGCCGCGGCGCTGCCGCAATATGCCATGATCAAACGTAAGCTGCGGATCCCCCGCGAGCAGATGGACCTGGTGGAACGGAAGCTGGCCGATCAGTTTAAGGGTCATAGAATCAACAGGGTTGACGGCCTGCGGGTGGATTTCGAAGACGGATGGCTGCACCTGCGCCGTTCCAACACCGAGCCGATCGTACGTATTTACACCGAAGCACGTTCCAGAAACCGGGCCCTCGGGCTCTATCGCGAGACGGCCGGGCGGGTCAAGGAGATTCTGACGGACGTTTCACGATCAACCGGGCACTCATCCGGACGCTCGTCTCAACGCTCTTCCAAAGGAAAGTGATCCCAGGGGAAGCCTATGTGCGGAATCGTCGGCTATGTGGGCACGCAGCAGGCCGTACCGCTGCTGATCGAGGGCCTGAAGCGCCTGGAATACCGCGGATATGACTCCGCCGGCCTGGCCATCATCACTCCCCAGGAGATGATCTGCGAGAAGGTGGTCGGCAAGGTGGCCGCCCTGGAAGAGGCCCTCAAGAAGGGGGACTTCAGCGGCCATCTGGGCATCGCCCACACCCGCTGGGCCACCCACGGGGAGCCCAATTTAGACAACGCCCATCCCCATCTGGACTGCCGGGGCGAGATCGCCGTGGTGCACAACGGCATCGTCGAGAACTACACCGCCCTGAGGAAACTGCTGGAGCGCCAGGGGCACACCTTCACCACCCAGACCGACACCGAGGTCCTGGCTCACCTGGTGGAGAGCAACTACCAGGGCGATCTGATGGAAGCCGTCCGCCGGGCGCTGGTCCAGGTGGAGGGCACCTACGGCATCGGAGTGGTCCACAAGGACCACCCCGACCAGATCGTGGCCGCCCTGGA
>CAZOYL010000174.1:0-4718 GCA_964584035.1 uncultured Gemmatimonadota bacterium
CCCATGAGATTGCCAACGTGCTGGGTTCCGATGGCATTCTGTTCATGCTCAAATCGAGCAAGTACAATCCGTTGAATGTTTATATGATGCTTCCATCCTGTGTCCCCTCGACCGACCTGGAGACAGCCGGATCGGAGCTCAAGGCCCTGGATCTGTTTCCATTCCTTTCCGACAAGTGGGTCCTGGGATTGGGTGAGGTGATGAATTATCCGGCCGTCCTGAAGGCCGACAACGACGTCATGGACAAGATCAAGATCGTGGCCGGGAAGCGCATCGACGGGCACGCCCCGGGAGTTTCCGGAAAGAATCTGGCCGCCTATACGGTCACCGGGATACAGTCGGACCACGAGAGCACCACCGTGGAAGAGGCCCGCGAAAAGCTTCGCATGGGCATGTGGATCATGCTCCGGGAGGGATCCACCACCAAGAATCTCCGTGACCTGCCGCCCCTGGTGAATTCTAAAAACGCCAGCCGCATGTTTTTCGTCACCGATGACCGCAGTCCAAGGGACTTGCTGGCCGAGGGTCATATCGATCACATGGTCCGCCTGGCCGTCCAAAGCGGGTTGGAACCGTTTCAGGTCATCCGGATGGCCACTTTAAACGCCGCTCTCTATTTTCAACTGGAACGGATCGGCGCCATTGCCCCGGGATATGCGGCCGACATGGTCGTGCTCAATGATTTCAAGAATTGCAAGGTCTCCAAGGTGTTTAAGAACGGCGAGCTGGTGGCCGAGAACGGACGGCCCATCTACGATCCGCCGTCGCAGAAGAAGATCTCCATCCGCAGCTCCATGAACACGCACTGGCTGGAAGAGAACGATTTTCAGATCCACGCCCGGGGCTCGACGGCCAACGTCATCGGTATGGTGCCCGGGCAGATCACCACCAAACGGCTTCGTCTGAAACCCAAGACCAAGGATGGAATGGTCGCTGCCGACCCCAAACGGGATCTCCTCAAACTGGCCGTCATCGAGCGGCATGAGGCCTCCGGGAATGTGGGATTGGGGCTGGTCAGAGGTTTTGGACTGAAGCGGGGAGCCATGGCCTCATCGGTGGCGCACGATTCCCACAATCTGATCGTCGTGGGGACGAACGATCAGGATATGATGGAAGCGGCCATCCAGGTCATTCGCATGCGCGGCGGCCTGGCTGTGGTGGCCGACGGGCAGGTGCAGGAGTTCCTGCCGCTGCCCATCGCCGGGCTGATGTCAGAGGAGAGCATCTCCCAGGTCAAGGCCAAGCTGGATCGGCTCCACCAGGCCGTCTCCGGGCTGGGCTGCCGGCTGGAGGATCCTTTTTCGGCCCTGTCCTTTTTATCCCTGCCGGTGGTGCCGGCGTTGAAGCTGACCGACAGGGGATTGGTCGATACGGAGCAGTTCCGGTTGATCGGCCTGTTCGAGAAATAGTCCATCGGCCAACGGCAAACATGAAAGGCCCCCGGCCGGAGGGAAGACCATTCATGTCCAAGATCACCATTCTGGGGTCGGCCTCGGGAATACCCGCACCCGGCCGGGCTCATGCCTGTTTCGTTTTGGAAACAGATGAAGGATCATTTCTTTTCGACGCCGGCGAGGGATGCGCCTCATCCCTGTTGCGGTATGGAATCGATCATGACCGGATCTTCAATATCTTCATCACACACATGCATCCCGACCACGTCATCGGATTGCCCATGGTGCTTCAATTGATGCATCTGAACGGCCGGGAGATTCCTCTGAACGTGTACCTGCCGACCGAGGCGGTGGACGCCACCCGACATTACCTGGAAACCCTCTATCTGTTCCCCGGGCGGTTATCCTTCGAACTGCGCATAGAGCCCATCCGTCCGAACCCGGTCTACCGGGATGAGGCCGTCGTCATCTCCGCTTTTCAGAACCGGCACCTGATGGGCTATGACCGGCAGGTCAGCGAGGATCATCTGCCGAATCAGATGCAGAGTTACAGCCTGGTGATCCTGGCGGCTGGTAAGAAAATTTATTATTCCGGCGATGTAGGCGGCGCCGAGGACATCCGGGAGGTGTTATTCGAGCCCGATGTGGCCGTCACCGAATGCATGCATCTGCCGCCCGAGGAGCTGATGGCGCTGCTGGCGGAGAAACAGGTCCCCAGAGTGGTTCTGACCCACGTGCCGCCCCGGCTGGACAACAAGGACGCCTATCTCCTGCAACTGGCCGAAAAACATGGAGTGCAGGATGTTCTGGTGGCACATGACGGTTTAAGTCTCCATCTGTAGAGGTTGCTCATGGTCTCTTCGGAGATCCCCCCGGAACACCGCCCCAGCGGCCGCTCGAACGCTCGGCCCGAGCTGCTGTTGCACATCTGCTGTGGTCCCTGTTCGACACACGTCATCGATATCCTGCGTGATCGCTTCCAGGTCACGGGGTTTTTTTATAATCCCAATATCTTTCCCGCCCGCGAGCGTCAGCGCCGCCTCGATGAGGTCCGCCGGCTGTGCCGCCGGCTTGGCTTGCGTTTATACCGAGGGCCGTCTGATGCCGATATCTGGGAACGAAAGCTGCGGGGCCGGGAGCACGATCGCGAGGGCGGGCCGCACTGCTCGGTGTGTTTCTGGATGCGTCTGCAGCGGACGGCTCAGGAGGCCCGGCGGCGGGGATTCGAGTTTTTCGCCACCACGCTGACCGTCAGCCCTCACAAGAGCGCGGCCGCCATCCATCATATGGGCCAGCTGGCGGCCCGTCGGGTCGGAATCGGATTCCACGCCGAGGATTTCAAGAAGCGGGACGGATTCCGCCATAGCTGTCAACTGAGCGAGGAATATCATCTCTACCGCCAGGATTATTGCGGCTGTCTTTACAGTCTCAGAGAGCGTCAGGAGAGAAGAGCGGCCCGGCCGCTCGGGGGGTGACGCATCGACGTGAAATCGGGGACGGTCGAATATTTAGACTGGATCATCCATCTGGACTGGGAGCCGCGGTACGATCTGGGCACCAGCGAGCCGCAGCTTGAGGCCACGCCGGAACGACTGGGCCTGTCCGCTGATGCCATCGTCATCAACGGCCACAATGCTCTGGGCTATGAACCATTGCGGCAAGAGCTGGCCCGGCGGTATGATGTCCCGGTGGACAACGTGCTGCTCAGCCAGGGCGCCAGCATGGCCAATTTCATCCTCTGTGCCGCCTTGATCCGGCCTGGAGATGAGGTGGTGGTGGAGCGGCCGGCCTATGAGCCGTTGTTCAGAGTTCCGCAACGGCTGGGGGCCGTCGTCCGGCGCGTGGAGCGGCCGTACGAGGATGGTTTTCGTCTGGACCCCGCTGCGCTGCGCCGGGTGCTGACCGACCGGACCCGGATGATCATCCTGTCCAACCTGCATAATCCGTCCGGCACGCTCCTGGAAGATGACGTGCTCCGGGAGGTGGGTCAGCTGGCCGATTCGGTCGGCGCCACCGTGCTGGTGGATGAGATCTATTTGGAATTCCTCTTCGATCGCAGGCCGCCATCGGCGATTCATCTGGGCGGTCCCTTTGTGATCACCAACAGCCTGACCAAAGTTTACGGATTGGGCGGCTTGAGGGTCGGGTGGGCGCTCTGTCCCGCGGAGCTGGTCCGCCGGGCTCAGCGACTCTATTTCACAATGGGCGTTCACCATCCCGTCTGCTCAGAGGTCTTCGGCCATCTGATCCTCAGCCGCCAGGCGGTCTGGGAGCGGTGGTCGGAGGCGGTCCGCCGGAGAATCGCGGAGAACCGGCCGATGGTGGATGATTTTTTTTCAAACCGGGAGGATCTGGAGTGGGTAGAGC
This sequence comes from uncultured Gemmatimonadota bacterium, assembly GCA_964584035.1. Lineage (GTDB taxonomy): Bacteria > SM23-81 > SM23-81 > SM23-81 > SM23-81 > CAZOYL01. The sequence continues at coordinate 3,762 of CAZOYL010000174.1, forward strand.
CGGCCGGCGGCCTGATTGCTTTTCCCCGCATCAGGGGCTCTTGGAATTCCACCCGACTGGCCGAACGGCTGCGTCGCCGGTTCGATACCTTTATCATCCCGGGGCGCTTTTTCGAGGACGATCGGCATTTTCGTCTGGCCTGGGGCGCTGCCGGGCCGAAATTACGGCGGGGGCTGGCCAATCTTGCCGGGGCTCTTGACGAGCTGGGCCGAGCAGCGGCGGCAAGGCAACCTTTTCCCGAATGAGGGGCCCATCATGTCCGAGCTGAGACAGAATCGAGCGACGAAGAACTGGATTATCGTGGCCAGCGAGAGAGCCCGGAGGCCGGATGATTTTCGGCGCCAGATCAAACCCGAACCCCTGCCGCTTCATGATCCCGCCTGTCCTTTCTGCACGGGGAACGAACACATGACGCCGCCGGAAATGATGGCATTGCGCCCCTCCGGTTCACCGGCCGATGGTCCCGGCTGGACGCTTCGCGTCGTCCCCAATAAGTTCGCCGCTCTGCAGCCCGTTGGCGATCTGGCTCGGCGGGAAGAACACGATTTCTTCCGCAAGATGGACGGCGTCGGCCGACACGAGGTGATCATCGAATCCCCGGTGCACAACGAGACCATCGGCACGATGTCCCAGAAGAGGGTCGAGCAGATCCTGCTGGCCTACCGGGAACGGTATCTGCGAATCAGCGAGGACGGCCATTATCAGCATGTCACCATTTTCCGCAACAACGGCGAGCGGGCCGGCACCTCGCTGGCCCATCCCCATTCCCAGCTGATCGCCACGCCCATCGTGCCGTCGCAGACGCGGCAGGTGCTGGAGGAGGCCATGCGGTATTATGACGACCGGGGCAGCTGCGTATACTGCGATATGATGGAGGAGGAGATCGCCGCCGGCAAGCGGATCGTGCTGGAAAGCGACGATTTTTTGGTCTTCGAGCCCTTTGCTTCCCGCAAGCCG
>CAZOYL010000175.1:0-4688 GCA_964584035.1 uncultured Gemmatimonadota bacterium
CCTTCAAGTTGCCGGACTCCAGGTAAAGTGCCTGCCGGTCAATAATAGCTTGCAGTATTTGAGTGAGCGTGTCCTTACGGACATTGATTAGCTCAAGCTTCTTGAATAGCTGCCTGGCTTGCTTGCCTTCGGCCTCGGTGAAAGCTCCGCTCGCTTTCAGTTCCTCGAATCTGGTGGCCATATGTCCTCCAGTTGATCGATAGCATTTCAGAAGGGCAAAAAACCGGCGGCCGGCTGAAGCGCCTGCGGTGGAATGAACGGGTGTCAGTTTTCAGCAGGCGACACTGTCGCCCGGCGTGGGCCCCTCGAGCGCTGCGGCCGTTTCCCCTAAAGGTATCGGATCTGTCCCGGCTTGTCAAGAAAAATGCTTGCATCGACATGGGGAATTCCTTATGTTTCTTGGGGACTTGCCACGATACACGGGGTGTTTTCCGACGCCCCGCAGCGGCTCCCTGGAGCTGCTCCCGCCGGACGCTTCGCCCCCTCGACGATGAGGTCCTGACGGTCCACCTCATTCCGGTCCTCTGTTTCTCAATAGAGATTCCACCCGACACGTTCAGCAACCGGGTAAAACGTATGGAACAGCGCCGACCAGATGATCAACAACTTCGCTCACCTGCCGCTCTGCAGCTCACGAATACCGAGGAGATCCGCCAGAAACTGGAGCAGAAGAACACCCTGCTGGAGATTCAGACCCGGCAGCTGACCGAGATCCTGAAGATTAACGAGGTCCTTCATCTGGATCTCAAGCTGGAAGAGATCCTGGATAAGGTGGCCCGGGCCATCCACCGCAGTCTGGATTTCCGCCGGGTCTTGATCAGTCTGTATGATCTTGATCAACATGTATTTAAAAGAATTGCCCAGGCCGGCTTGAGCCGAGAGGAATTCCGCCGTGCCCAGGAGCAGGAGGTCCCCAAGGAGTGTTTCTTCCAGTTTTTTCAGGAGAAATACGAGATCGGCAACGCCTTTTTCGTCAGCCATAAGGAGGGCGTGGCCACCGAATACGACATCAAAGCCGAGGGTCTGCCGGAGAAAAGCGGAGGATGGCACCCCGACGACTACCTGCTGGTACCCCTGGTGAGCGCGGATCACAGGATGCTGGGTGTCATTTCCGTGGATAGCCCGGCCAACGATCGGGTGCCCGATCTCAAGTCCATCGGTATTCTGGAATTGTTTGCCAACCAGGCCGCGCAGGCCGTGCTCAATGTCATCCTCTATTCTCGAGCCAAATCGAGAGCGCGAGCGCTGGAGACGCTGAGTAAAATCAGCAAGCAGATCGGCGCCCAGCTGGAATTCGACCTGTTGCTGGAGCGAATGGTGGATATCATCAAAACCCACCTGAACTGTCAGTATTGTGCGGTATTGCTGTGGGATGAGGATAAGGATACCTGGAAGGTGGCCGCGCCCGAGGCGACGGCGCCTTCGCTGACGGTGGAACTGAACAAGGTGGATCACATTATTCAGCAGGTCGCCCGAAGGGGCAAGCCCGTTATCTCGGAGCAATTGGAACCGCCGCCCGGTCACCGGCGGGGTTTCCAGAGCGCCCGATTCAGCGCTTTTCTGCCGCTGATGATCCAGAGTAAATTGATGGGAATCCTGGTCATCATGGGCCACCAGGATATGCTCTTCAAGGATCGAGACGAACTGTTCTGGAATTCCCTGGGCGATCAGATGGCCACCGCCATCGGAAACGCCCTCCTGTATCAGAACGCCAAACACTCCTCCATCACCGACGGGCTCACCGGGGTGTTCAATCGAGGGCATTTTCAGGAGCGGCTAATAGCGGAGGCCAGCCGCAGTCGGCGGCATCGGCATCCCTTCTCCATCATCATGATGGATATCGACTATTTCAAGAATTACAATGACACTTGCGGGCACCCCACCGGGGACAAGGCTTTGATGATTATCGCCCAGCTGATCAAAGCCGAGGTTCGGGATATCGACATCGTGGCCCGATATGGGGGTGAGGAATTCATCGTGGTGTTGACCGAAACGGACAAGGCCGGAGCCTGGAAGGTGGCTGAGCGGATTCGAAAAAAGGTAGCCGACCATAAATTTCCCCATGCCCAGGTACAGCCGGACAAACGGCTGACCATCAGCCTGGGAGTGGCCTGCTTTCCCGATGATGCCGATGATCACAAGGATGTCGTCGAGCGAGCCGATGAAGCCCTTTACAAGGCCAAGAAGATGGGGCGGAACGGAGTGTTCCTGTACGGGCAGAGCGAGACGGCCGATTTGCAGTAGAGGAGGTTGTTCCGGCGAACCCTTATCCCGTGATCCGATGGCTCCGAGCTCTGATCCTGGAAAAGGTTCCCAGGAAGGTCCGGAAAGAAGGTCCGAGGGGAAGGTTTGAGGGGAAGGTCTCATGAAGATGCTTGTCGGCGGAGATTGGATCCAAACCGGCCGGACCATTCCGGTGACCAATCCTTTCAGCGGTGAGATCGTCGGCGAAATCCCGCGGGCCGGTTCACGGGAGGTCGATCTGGCCCTGGCCAGCGCCGTTCGGGGCGCCCGGCGGATGGCCGCTCTGTCCGCCGCCGAACGGCACGTCATGCTCCTGCGGACGGCTGAGCATATTCAAACCCGTGGAGAGGAGCTGGCCGTGACCTTGTCGCAGGAGGTGGGCAAAACGGTCCGCGAGGCTCGCGGAGAGGTGCAGCGTACGGTTCAAACCTTCACCGTCGCCGCCGAGGAGTCAAAACGCATTCACGGCCAGGGCGTGCCCTTCGATGCCGATCCCCGCGGCCGCGGTCGGCTGGGGTTCACGCTTCGAGTGCCGGTCGGGGTGGTGGCGGCTATCACGCCCTTCAATTTTCCCCTGAACCTGGCCGCTCATAAGGTGGCCCCGGCTCTGGCAGCGGGAAACAGCGTGATCCTGAAACCGGCCACCGAGACGCCGCTGGCCGATCTTCAGCTGGCTGGAATTTTGGAGCAGAGCGGACTGCCCGAAGAGGCCCTCAATGTCATCACCGGACATGGTGATGAAATCGGGCCGCCCCTCATCTCAGACGAACGTGTCAGAATGCTGTCCTTCACCGGCAGCCTGGCCGTCGGCAGAACACTTATGGCCGGGGCCGGAATCAAGAAGACGACCATGGAGCTGGGCTCCAACTCCGCCGTCATCGTTATGGCCGATGCCGATTCGGACCTGGCGGCCAGCCGGATCGCGGCCGGGGCCTTCGCTCTGGCCGGGCAGGTGTGCATTTCCGTCCAGCGGGTATATGTTCAACAGGCTCTCTTCGCCCGGCTGGTGGAAATGGTCTCCTCCGCGGCCGCCCGGCTGGTGGTCGGCGATCCTGCGGATGAGCAGACGGACATGGGCCCGATGATCTCGGCCGTTGCGGCCGATCGCGCCCAGAGCTGGATAGAGGAAGCCCTTCAGGCCGGCGGGAAGCGCTCCTGCGGAGGCCGAAGGGAGGGCTCCCTGCTGTGGCCGACCGTTTTATCGGAGGTGCCGGAGCACTGCCGGGTCTGTTCGGAAGAAGCCTTTGCCCCGCTGGTCATCATCAATCCGGTGGATTCGCTGGACGAAGCCATTGCCAGGGTCAATAACTCTCGGTATGGTCTCCAGGCGGGTATCTTCACCCGGGATCTCTCCGCCGCCCTGCGGGCCATACAGGAGATCGAGGTCGGCGGCATGATGATTAACGAGGTGCCGACCTACCGTGTGGATCATATGCCCTATGGCGGTATGAAGATGAGCGGAATCGGCCGCGAGGGGCTGCGATACGCCATCGAGGAGATGACCGAGATCAGGCTGGTCTGTTTTCGGAGCTGAGCGATGGTGTCTGCGAACCGGAGCTGGCCATCCGTAAAGATGATTTGTCCGGTGCTATGGCGAAAAACGAAACGATGAAGGATCTCATGTCGAAAATCCCTGTTCTGAAGATCCTTGCGATCGTGTTGGCGCTATCCTCTCTTCCCGCGCTGATCGCTGGTGCCGAAACCCGGCAGGCGGACGTCATCCGGGTGGAGGGCGTGATCAGTCCGGTCGCGGCCGAGTTCATCACCGAGAGCCTGGCAGAGGCCGTGCGGGCCGGCTCGATCTGTCTGGTCGTGGAGTTGGATACTCCCGGCGGACTCATGGAGTCGATGCGCTCGATTGTCAAGGGCTTTATGAACTCGCCCATTCCCATCGTCGTCTGGGTGGCTCCATCCGGAGCGCAGGATGCCTCGGCGGGCGTATTCATCACCCTGGCCGCGCACGTGGCTGCGATGGCGCCGGGGACGAACATCGGAGCCGCTCATCCGGTGACCATGGGGGAGAAAGTGGACGAGGCCATGAATCAAAAGATGACCAACGATGCCGTCTCCTATATCCGGGGCATCGCCGAGCAGCGCGGCCGCAATGCCGACTGGGCGGAAAGGGCCGTCCGCTTGAGCGAGTCGGTGACGGCCGGGGAGGCTCTGGAACTGGGCATCATCGACCTGGTCTGCGAGAACCGGCAGGCTCTTCTGGACGCTCTCGACGGCCTTCAGGTCGAGACCGCCGACGGGCCGGTCACATTAGAAACCCGCGGGGCGACGATCAGAAATCTGAGGTTGAGTTTCCGCTACCGGATCCTGAATATCATCTCCCATCCCAACGTGGCCTATATTCTTTTAATCCTTGGTTTCTACGGATTGTTCTTCGAGCTCTCCAATCCGGGTGCTTTCCTGCCGGGCATCGCCGGCGGCATCTGCCTGAT
>CAZOYL010000176.1:0-1255 GCA_964584035.1 uncultured Gemmatimonadota bacterium
CAGCGTGGACCTGGACCCCCCGGGCGTGGTTTTCGACAACGGGACGGAGGTGGAGCTGACGGCCAACGCCGATCCCGGATGGGTTTTCGGCGGATGGTCGGGCGACCTGAACGGCTGCGCCAATCCGGACACCATCGCCATGACCGGCAACATGACCGTGACGGCCACCTTCATCCAGACCGCCACCGGCCTCTACAGCGAGAATTTCGAATCCGGCTTCACCCTGGGCGCGGATGTCGGCGAGCATGCCGACTGGTTCGACGGGACGGACGATACAGGCTCCGACGTCACCGCTGGGATCGGACTGTTGAGCTCCATCGGGCTGGCCCCGGGGAGCACCATCTTCACCTGGACGGCCCATCCGTTCAGCTGGAACGCCCCGGATTTTCAGCAGGTCAACCTGCAGATGGATTTCCAGACCGACGCCAGCGGCCAGTTCGACGACGACCGGCTGGGTTTCATGATCACCGATGATGACAATGCTTCCAGCAATATACTCGGCGTCCAGCTCGATCACGCCGACGGCGGGATCGTGACCTACTGGCGGGACAGCATCGGCACGCGGATCCAGGACCAGATCGTGGACATCTCCGGTTTATCGAATAACACCTGGTACCGCTTCCGGGCCGAGATCAGCAAGCTGGCATCCACCGAGGCGCAGATCGACGTCAGCCTGGTCCAGCTGGACGGCTCCGGCAACCCCACCGGGACGCCCTACACTGGCACGGTGACCAACACCAGCACCTGGCCCGGGGGAGTTCCGGATAACAAGTACTTCACCGCCTGCACCCAGTGGGGCGCCTATAAGAATTTTCAGGCTGTGGATGGAGCCGCCGACAACGCATCTCTGGATGTCATCTACGGGCCGTTGGTATTCGACACGCTGACGGTGAACACCGCGGGCAACGGCAGCGTGAATCTAAATCCTTCCGGGGACATCTATATCACCGGCACGGACGTGGTCCTGACGGCTCTTCCCGATTCCGGCTGGATGTTCAGCGCCTGGTCGGGGGATCTGGCCGGAAGCGAGAATCCCGACACGCTCACCATGAGCGGCAACATGTCGGTGACGGCCACCTTCGTGGAGGGCCCCGAGTGCACCCTGACGGTGGCCACGGTGGGCAGCGGCAGCGTCACCCTGAATCCTCCCGGCGGCGTCTATGGCTGGGACGCCAGGGTGGAACTGACGGCGGTGCCCGACTCCGGATGGTATTTCAGCGCCTGGTCGGGCGATCTGACCGGCATGGCCAATCCG